>NZ_JBPEHH010000105.1:0-12536 GCF_054177595.1 Haladaptatus ordinarius
CGAAGACAGTTCGTTCGGTGAAGCGGGAGATTTGCGTTGGCACACTTCGCAGTCTTCCGCTTCATCACCCTTACTCCAGCGACTTGATCCGGTGCTGTCTGGCGATTAAACACGGCCGTGGCAACCACCTCCGGAACGCCCGCGTTCGCGAGCGCGCCACCGGTGTGTCCCGCACCGCAGGCGACGTCGAGTGCCCGGGTCGCGTCCTCACACCACGAGACGAGCAGTTCGAGGTCCGCACCGTCACGGTGAACGCCACTGTCGAGATAGGCGTCGGCGAGGTCGCCGAACGAGGCCACGGTCGTCCGCTTTCTGTCTGCGTCGTCCACACCACCACCACGACTGTCGGGCGTATGACCCTTGTCGTTCGGTCGACTCCCTCCGCAGGGACCCAGAGCGTAGGCTCCCCGGTCGTGATATGCCTTCCCAGGCCAAATGTACTCCCAATCGTGACACTTTTCAACTCCGATCGAATATTTACTCGTGTATGAGTAAAGCAGAATCCTACCGACTGTTCGTACAGGACTTGAAAAAGTGGGCCGCGAAGAAGACGGCGAAATAACTCCCCAATTTTCCGATCGCGGTTCGTAACGACACGATTCGTGCGCTGTCACCGTTCGGTCATTCGCTTCCGAACGGGCGTTCTATTCGCGCTGCGAGGAGGAGGAAGAGTCCGAACAGTTTGCCCGGTTCACGGAATCGGGCGACGTTGGTTCTCGAATCGTACTCGACGACGCCCGCGTCTGCCAACTTCGGCAGGTCGACGTTTCGGAGGCGTATCAACGTTTGGTCGCGCTCGTCGTCGGTCACGTCCTCGCAGGGTTTTCCGGTTTTCCATGCGACGACCTGGGTAGCGATGTCCCCGATCTCGGCAGGGCCGTCCAACTCGTGGAGGTAGTAGAGTACGAGTCGACGTTGTTCGTTCGCCAGTAGTCGGAATATTCTGTTCAGCGACTGGTCGTCGTTGACCGCCCCTTGTAGCATCGCTTCTCCGTCTCTACGCGACCCACTCGAATAATCATTATGGTGTGTTAACAAATGTCTCTCCGGAAGAAGTTTTCACCTCCGACGAGAACACGGTAGTATGGACGACTCTCTTCGGGCCGGTGTCGCCATCTACAACGCAGGTGAGTTTCACGCCGCCCACGATGCGTGGGAAGACCACTGGCTCGAACTCGACGGCGGTTCCGACGACGAGCGATTTCTTCACGGTCTCATCCAGTTTACTGCGGTGGTGTTTCACGCTCACGACGCGAACTGGGTGGGGATTCGGGGACTGGCGGAGAGTGCAGTCTCGTACCTGGATGGCCTTCCGGCGGACTACCGTGGCGTCAACGTCGAAGACGTTCGGTCGTATCTCCGCGCGGTCCGCGACGACCCCGAGCACGTAGAGCGGACTACCCCACCGCGACTGACCTGTGGAGGGGCCGTTCTCCGTCCTCACGACCTCGCTTTCGACGCGTCTGCGACGGCGGCCCTCGTTTTCGCCGAGGAGTTCGAATACGACGACGGGACGATAGAACGTGCCATCCAGTTCGCCCGTGACGACCTCAAATCCGGTGACGAGGGGAGTCGGTTCATCACGCTCCTTTTGGATTTCGTCCGCGACGACGAGAATCGGGGGCTGGTCTTTCGACGACTTCGACAGCACGTCGAGCGGCGCGATTCGCGAGAACGCGACGTCGACGGCCTGTTCGAGTAGAATCGGGCACGGAGGTCGCCGACCGCAATACTCACCGACCGCTCACTCGTCGTGGAGGGCGGAGTTGTCCTGTGGGTCGTATCCGAGCACCTCGCGCGCTCGGTCGATGGAGTAGTATTTCCGGTCGTTGTCGGAGATGCCGTAGACGATCTCGTAGTCGTAGTCGGCCTGCAGACAGCGGTCGAACAGGTGGGCACAGTCCCGGTACGAGAGCCACATGGCCTGTCCACGCTCGTAATCTTTGGGTGGGTGACCTTCGGTGAGGTTGCCGATTCGGACACAGGCCACGCTGATGTCGAACTCGTCGTGGTAGTAGCGCCCGAGAATCTCCCCCGTCGCCTTGCTCACGCCGTAGAGGTTGCTGGGACGAGGGAGTTCGTCCCCATCGAGGCGGAACTCGTCGTGTTCCCGGTAGAGGTCGGGCATTCTCGCCTCGGTTTCGTAGGCACCGACTGCGTGGTTCGACGAGGCGAAGACGAACTTCTTGACGCTCCCCGAATCGATTGCGGCCTGGAAAATGTTGTGCGTTCCGTCGATGTTGTTACTGAGGACGCTGTTCCACGGTGCTTCCGGCCGCGGGTCGCCGGCGAGGTGGACGATAGCACCGGCACCATCGACGGCGTCGTACACTGCATCGTAGTCGGTGATGTCCGCGACGAAAAACTCGTGAGACGGTTCTTCTGCTGGCGGTTCACGGTCGAGCAGTCGCCAGTCGTACTTCGATTCGAGGTCGCCGAGAATCGCCGACCCGACGCGGCCCTCGGAGCCCGTGAGCAGAACGGGGTCGTCCATTCAGTCGGCTAGAAGCACAACGATGATAAGAACCATGCGATTTTGCGACGTTACGCGACTGCACGTTCGATGACTTTCTCACGAGCGAGCATGGCGCCAGCGACGAGCGCGACGGTCCCCATGTAGACGAACCAGAGTGCCATCATGCTGTCGCCGGCCGCGGCACTCTTCAACCCGTCGTACTCCGCCAACAGGCCGAGTGCTGTCAACAGTCCAGACCCCAGCAGGTAGAAGAGAAACGTACCGATTTCCAGAAGTGGTTCGTACATACCATCTCTCCGGACGTTGCGGGCAAGAACCTTTCGCTGCCCTCAGCACACTCGACGCAACGCTTTTGTGGTCTATCGCAGAAACAAAACTATGGGACGATACGGCGACCTCGACTATCCGAAACTCACGAAGACCGGCTTTTTCCTCGGTGTCGCGCTCCTCGCTATCGGGGTACTCGGTGAGACGTTCGGGACCGCACTGTACGGGTCACTGCCCGGGTGGGAGACGATGCTCTTTACCGACCTCGAAATCGTCGGCATCCTGCTCGGACTCCTCTCCCCGTTCGTGTTCGGAATTTTCCTCCCATTGACCGAGTGACGACGGGAACGACAGACCGTCGCCCGAGAATCGAGTGGGACGGTGAGAGACGACGCGATGAGAGAGAGAGGTGTCAGAAACGGCGTGATGTGAACGCAGAGAAACTACGCGAGGCGGGAGAACGCGAGGTTGCCGCGTACGTTTTCGATGTAGATGGTGACGACGTCCCCTTCCTGTGCGCCGGGGACGAATATCGTGTACTTGCCTCGCTCTGCGACGCCGTCGCCCTTGCGCCCGGTACCCGTGATTTTGACTTCGTAGGTGCGGCCCTCTTCCACTGCGTTCTGCTGGTGGGTTCGGCTCGTCGTGCTTCGTTTCGTCACAGGGCGGAACGCACCACAGGCGTCACAGCGAAGCATGAGGTTGCGATCCTCGCGCACGAGTCGCGTGTCCGGCAGGCCACACTCCGAGCAGATGACGAACTCCTCTACGTACTCGTCCAGTGCCGCCTCGAAATCCGAGGGGGAGAACGACCCGCTGTAGCGGGCCTGTCCGGACTCGTACTTCCCGCTCGTCCCGAGTTCGCGCTGGAGCGCGCTGTGGACGTGCTCGCCGTCGCGCGAGAGGGCGTCGGCGATGTCGTCCAGATTCGTCAGTCGTGTGAACGACCCGTCTTTCTGCACCGCCGGGTCGGGAAAACTGAACCGCTCGTCGCTCGTCTCGAGGTCCGGAACCGCGTCCATGCCTCTGTCGAGTGCTGAATCGTAATCCATACCCGAGCGAGGTGATGGACACATAAATGTTCTCCGTGTCGCACGTCAGCACGAATTTTAACCCTCGACCCCCTCTCGGCAGGCATGGACCCGACGACGCGAGACGCCGCCTGTTTCGAGGCGGGCATCAAGTTCGGCGCGCTCTACCACCAGTTCGCCGGCACGCCCGTTAGCCCCGAGAGCGCGCCGAGCCTCGAACGAGCCATCGAGGAGAGCATCGAGAACCAACCGTTCTGCGAGTCGGTCACGGTGGACATCCTGACCGAGAAACTCGAAGCCGAAATCGACCACGGGTACACCGAACTGACGGGCCGGTTCATGGAAGTCGAAATCGCCGTCGAACACGAGGGAACCGAGGTCCTCACGCGAATGGCGATGGAAGACGGCTATCCGCTGATGAAAATCGAGTCGGTTCGAGAGGAGTGACGGGAGATACAGCCGAGGTCCACCGGAAGAGGACACGATTAGCGACCACCGGGAGCGGTAGGCCATCCGGATTTTGCGGGAAAGCTAGCGGTCGTACCGCGAGCGACGAGTGAAACGAGGAGCGAGCGGACTCGGCGCGGACTGAAAGGAGCACCGAGGTTTTGGTCCAGATTTTGCCAGGGAGCACGGCATCGCCGCGCTCCCGCAGCAAAAGGTGGAGTTTCACTTTCAGTTTCGGGTCATCGTTTAAATGCAATCCCGCCGAATCGTCTGACATGAGCCAATCGACATTCGACGACGAACTGTTCGGTGAGGCAGCGAACGAGATGCGCGAGGATGTCGAAGCACACCTCGCCGCCGCCCGAGAGGAACTCCCGGCAGTCGAAGCCGTCTGGGAGACAGAGGCCGAGAACACGCTGGGGGCGCTCAACGCGCTGCGCTCCGCACTCGACGTCGGCGACGCCGCAGACCACCTCCACGACGCGAAGAAGTGGTACGCGATGGGCGAGCGCGCCGACGCCTTCGAGGACGCAGACGACCTCGAAGCAGAAATCGAGACGCTCGATTCGGCCATCGGCGACATCGAGGACGCCCGCAAGCAGGTCGGCAAACTGGCGAGCACGATTCCCAGTCTGAAAGGCGCACTCGAAGACCTGCACGCAGCAGACGGCGAGACCGACGCCAAAACCGAGGCCGCAGACGAGGAGGCCGAAGCAGACGACGGCGAGGACGACTCGGAGGCTTCGGACGACGGCGCGGAAGAGGCGGAAGCGGAGTAACCCGCGAACGCGAGGAACCCGGTGACTATCGGTGTTCGGGACGCCCTACGTCCCGCGCCGCCACCGCTTCGAGCAGTTTGACGAGCGACTGCGTCGCCAGTTCGAGCAGTTCCTCACCACGTTCTTCGTCTCCTTCTTCCGGGTCGCCGACGACGCCGTTCGCCGTGAACTCCGCGCTGTCGAACGCGAGGTTGGTGTAAGACACCCACTCACCCCACCCGTCGCTCGCGCCCTCGCTGGCGTCGTCGATTCTCTCTTCTCGAACGAGTTCCGGGTGAACGAATCGCAACAGTGCGGTCTCCAGCGGCCCGGCGTGACCCATGTCGCTTCGGTGGTCGCCGACCGCCTCGAACCACGTGAACGGCACAGCGTAGACGTCGTCGTGGCGCGTTATCTGCCCCGCCACTTCGCGAAGTGCGGCGACGTTCCCGCCGTGGCCGTTAACGATGACGACTCGGTTCCAGCCGTGGTGTGCGAGGCTGGCGACCGTCTCGCGGACGTACTGGCGAAACGTGTCCTCGGAGACCCACAGCGTGCCGGAAAACTGGCGGTGTTCCTCGCTCACGCCGACCGAAACGGGCGGCGCGACGACCACGTCGCCGTCGTACGCCTCCGCACCCGCCTCCGCCACCGCTTCGGCGTTCAGGCAGTCGGTGCCGAGAGGTGCGTGGGGGCCGTGTTGTTCGGTACTCCCGACGGGAAGGACCGCGAGGTTCGTCTCGACTGCGTCTGCTTCGGTCCACGTCGCCTCTGAGAGGTGCATGTCTGTTCCGTGCGCGGGAACTATCTTGTACCCGACGAACCGTCCTCTCCAACTCGCCCCCGGTGGACCATCGTTCGCGTCTCGGGTCGCGTGGTACTTTCCGGCGGACTAGCCAGAAGGTCTTACTCAGTCACGGCCATCGATTCTGACATGGCTGACGAAGACCGCGAAATGGGCGTGGAACTCGGAGAACTGAGCGACGAACTCGACAGCCACGACTATCCCGCTAGCGCGGACGAACTGGTCGAGGAGTACGGCGACTACGAAATCGAGTACGAGAACGGCTCCGAGACGCTCGAAGAAGTGCTCGGACCGATGAACGACACCTTCGAGGACGCGGACGGCGTTCGACAGTCCATCATGACGATGGTGGACAGCGGTGCAGTCGGTCGCCAACGCTACTCCGACCGTGGTGCGGGAAGCAAACAGACCGAGGGCGAAGACCCCGACCAAGAATCGTTCTGACGTGGCGACAGTCGGGAGATAACACCACCGATTACCCCGACGAACACGGGGTTCGGACTCGTTTCGGCGCGGCAACGAGCCGTTAACCGGACTCGTTTTCGCGGTCGGCAGTGGTACGGTGTCGTTACCTTCGTCTGTTCGACGGTAGACCGCCACTACCACCGTTCATTCTCGTCGAACGCACCTGAACGGACGACTGCCTTATTCCCCGCAGTCAGCAACCACCGACGTACCCGATGAGAGGTGAGTACAGACTTGCAGGTCTCCACACGGGCCTGCAGACGACGGTATGACGGGGGAATCACCGACAGCGGAGACGGTTTCGGCTCTGCTCGACGAATACGACTTGGTCGTCGCTTCGAACCGCCAACCGTACAGTCACGAGTACGGCGCCGACGAGACCGGAGAGGAGAGAAGCGACGGGGGCGTGTCAGACGATGTCGTCGTGAAACGCCCAGCAGGCGGTCTGACGTCGGCACTCGACCCGGTCGTGCAGTCTGCCGGTGGAACGTGGGTCGCGTGGGCGAGCGGTGACGCAGACCACGAGATGACGGACGAAAACGGTCGCGTCGGCGTTCCGCCGGAGTCCCCGGCGTACGACCTGCGACGCGTGCCGCTCTCCGACGAACAGGTCGACGGCTACTACTACGGCTACAGCAACCAGGTGCTCTGGCCGGTCTGTCACATCGACCCGGCGAAGATGAACGCCGACCCGGCGTTCTGGACGCAGTACCGGTCGGCGAACCGCGCGTTCGCGGATGCTATCGTGGAGGAAGCGATGCGAGAAGAAACGAGGGGTGCCGAAGACGAAACGCCGTTGATCTGGCTCCAGGATTATCACCTCGCGTTGGCGTCACAGATGGTACGCGATGCCCTCTCTGACGTGTTCTGTATGCAGTTTTGGCACATCCCGTGGCCCTCGTGGGACGTCTTTCAGACGTGTCCACAGTACGAGGAGGTTCTCTCCGGCCTTCTCGGGAACGACCTTCTCGGATTTCACACCGACAGCTACTGCCGGAACTTTCTCGACTGTGCAGCGATGATACCCGACACGATGGTCGACCGTGCGACCCGGAGTGTCGTCTACGATGGACGACGAACGTTCGTCCGGCCGTTTCCGCTCGGAATCGACGCCGACCACCGACGGGAACTCGCAGACTCGTCCGACGCGTCCGCGTTCTGGCACGAGTTTCGCAGCCGAAACGACCTCGGCGAGACGCTCGCGGTTGGTGTCGAACGACTCGACTACACCAAAGGCATCCCCGAGCGATTGGCCGCGCTGGAGGCGTTCTGGGAGACACACCCCGAGTGGCACGGTCGACTCACCTACGTCCAGAAGGCGAGCGAGAGCAGGAGCCAGATACCCGAGTACCAGAAACTCCAGACGGAAGTCGAATCCGAAATCGAGCGACTCAACGACCGCTTCGGAACTGAGGACTGGACGCCTATCGTCTACATCAACGAGTTCCTCCCGCCGGAGTCCCTCGCGGCACTCTACCGGGAGGCGGACCTCGGCATCGTGAGCCCACGACGCGACGGGATGAACCTCGTCGTAAAGGAGTTCGTCGCGTCGCAGGTGGACGACCCTGGCGTGCTCGTGTTGAGCGAGTTGGCGGGGGCGGACGAGGAACTCGGCGACGGGGCAGTGACGGTGCATCCACACGATACGGCGGGGTTCGCGGACGCCATCGAACACGCGCTCTCGCTTCCCGAATCGGAACGGGCACGTCGCATGCGGGACCTCGAACGACAGGTTCGCTCGAACAACGTGTACGCCTGGATGAACGTGCAGTTCCGAACCGTGAACGCGATTCGGCGTGGGCGTACCATCGCTAACGAACCGATTCGACGACGAGAACACCGATAACCGAGGCGATACTCGAGCAATGACAAACGAGCTACCAGACCCTCTCGACGAACACCTCTACGCACTGGTGAAACGACTGCTGGACGCCGACGGGATGCTCGCCATGTTCGACTTCGATGGGTCGCTCGCACCTATCGAGGATCATCCCGACGAAGTGACGCTCCCGCTGGCGACTCGAACCGCTCTCCAAAATCTTCGCGATGCCCGTAACGTACAGGTCGGCATCGTCAGCGGCCGCGGACTGGAAGACCTTCGAACCCGTGTCGGTATCGACGGCGTCGCGTACGCCGGAAATCACGGACTGGAACTGGACGCTGGTGACGAGCGACTCGTCCATCCGGTCGCCGAGGACGCACGAGACGACATCCGCAGTCTCTGTGACGACCTCGAAACTCGACTCGCCACCGTCGAGGGAGCGTTCGTCGAAAACAAGGGCGTCTCCGCGTCGATTCACTACCGACTCGTCTCCGACGACCGCGTTTCGGCGGTCGAACGGGCGGTGCGCGAAGTCGCACACGAGCCGGACGACGTTCGCCTGACGAGCGGCAAGCAAGTGTTCGAACTTCGCCCCGACGTCGATTGGCACAAAGGACGGGCGATTCGATGGCTGTACGACCGCTACGTACCCGACGAACAGACGTGGGTCCCACTCTACGTCGGTGACGACGTGACCGACGAAGACGCCTTCGACGTGCTCCCCGAGTCGGGACTCGGCGTCAAGGTCGGGAGCGTCCCCCCGACCGTCGCAGGCTACCGCGTGTCCGACCCGACTGCGGTTCGCTCGACGGTCGAGTGGTTGGCGGAGTACGGCGTCGAGTTCCTTCAGACGGACACGGAGACGCGACCGGTCGCCAGGATGATGTGACGAAACCCCGTGTTACAGACTCGAAACGCCGCAGAGAAGGGACCGAACTGTCTGAACGGTCACGGCGGTTTATTCGCTACTTGCGAGTATCCCGCTGGCGAGAACCATGGCGACAGACGACCACGAAACCGAACGAAACGCACGCGAGGAATCGACAGACGATCCCGAGGACGAGCGACAGCGGACGAGCCGATATTCGCGCGCCGCGAACAACCCATCGCGGTACGAAGGACAGCGACGTCCGGGCCAGACCTCTCGACAGGCGTTCCGACGCCCGGAGCAGTCCGGTCGTGTCCAGCATCGACGCCGGATGCGAGAGCGAGAGATGGGGTCGGAGACACCACGTCCACGCCGAAACGAGCAGCGTCGTCAGTCCGAAGAGGCGGAGGAATCGACGACAGAGGAGACGGAGCAACCGACCGAAGTGCCGAAGTACGGCGGACCATGCGACCCGGATTGGGAGCGACGACGGGGACGACGAGAACCACGGGAGAGACGAAGCGCAGACGCTCGACAGTACGAACGACGTGCGAACGCGATACTCTCCCGTCAGCCTGACGTGCAGCGAGACGAAGGAAGACGGCGATACCACCGCGGGCGACGTGGATAGCGATACCGTCCGCGAACGTGGGCGGTGTCAGTCGTCCGCGTCGGTTCGTGCCGTTCTGCGGGTTGCACGGTCGATGAACTCCTGTGGCAGTTCGTCGATTTCTCCAGCCTGCACGCCCCAGAGGTGTGCGTAGAGTCCGTCGCTTTCGAGCAGTGTTTCGTGTGGGCCACGCTCGACGATTTTCCCGTCTTCGAGGACGACTATCTTGTCCGCGTCCTTGATGGTCGAGAGGCGGTGGGCGATGGCGAACGTCGTGCGGTCTTCGGTGAGGCGGTCGAGACTGCGCTGGATGAGCATCTCCGTCTCGGTGTCCACGTCGCTGGTCGCTTCGTCCAGGATGAGTATCTCCGGGTCTTTCAGGATGGAGCGAGCGATAGAGATACGCTGGCGCTGCCCGCCCGAGAGTTTCACCCCGCGCTCGCCGACCTTCGTGTCGTAGCCGTCCGGCAAGTTCTCGATGAACTCGTGGGCTTCGGCGGCCTTGGCCGCCTCGATTATCTCGTCGTCGCTCGCACCGAACGTCCCGTACTCGATGTTCTCTTTCACCGTCCCGTAGAACAGGAACGTGTTCTGGCTGACGTAGCCGACCGCCTGGCGGATGCTCGGCAGGCTCACGTCGCGCAGGTCGGTGCCGTCGATGCGGATGGCACCCTCGTCTACGTCGTACATCCGGAGCAGGAGTTTGAGCACCGTGGACTTCCCGGCCCCGGTCGGCCCCACGAGCGCGAGCGTGTTGCCGCCCTCGACCTCGAACGAGATGTCCTTGACGATGACCTCCTCGTCGTACCCGAAAGTCACGTCGTCGTAGACGACTTCGCCGTCTTCGACCACCAGATCCTCCGCATCCGGGTCTTCTTCGATTCGGCTCGGTTCGTCCATCAGTCCGAAGATGCGGGCGCTGGACGCGTACGCACGCTGGTACATGTTGATGATGGAGCCGAACTGCGCCATCGGCCAGATGAACCGCTGGGTGAGCAGCATGAACGTGACGAACTGCCCCGCTTCGAGGTCGCCCGAGAAGAACCACGGGCCTTCACCGTTGAACACCCAGAGGCCGCCGACGATGAAGGTCAACGCGAAGCCGAGACCTGAGAGTATCTGGAGCGACGGGAAGAACTTGATTCGGGTGACGATGGCGTCCCAGTTCGCACCGAAGTAGTCGTTCGATACGTCTTCGACGCGGTCGGATTCGAACGTTTCCGTGTTGCTCGTCTTGATGACCTGGATTCCGCCGAGGTTGTTCTCCAGCCGCGAGTTCACCTTCCCGACCGACGAGCGCACGTCGGCGTATTTCGGCTGGATTATCTGGACGAACTTGTAGGTGAACAGCGCGATGAGCGGCACCGGAACCAGTGCAACGAGCGCGAGCTGCCAGTTGATAGTGAGTAAGACGGCAGCAATAGCGACCACCATCACGCCCAGTCGGAACGCGGAGTTCATCCCGTCGTTGAGGAAGCGTTCGAGGCGATTCACGTCGTTCGAGAGGATGGACATCATCTCCCCGGTCTGCTTGTCGGAGAAGAACTCCATATCCAGTCGCTGCATCTTGTCGTACGTGTCGGTCCGAACCGAGTGCTGGATGTTCTGGGCGAACGAGTTCCATCCCCAGTTTCGTGCCCAGTGGAACGCCGCACCCACACCGAACGCCACTGCAACCACACCGACAGAGAACCAGAACTGCCCTTGCGGTGACCCCGGCGTGATTCGAGTAGCGAAGCTCTGTGAGAGAAACGGGACCGACTTCGCGAGTGCTTCCGAATACGGAATCTGCTCTCCCTCCCGGAACAGAGCGTCGAGAGCGACGCCGAGGATGATGGGCGGTAGAAGATTGAGCACCCGCGCGAAGAGACTCGACACGACCCCGACGACGAAGGCGAGTCTGTTCTCGCCACCGTATTCGAGGAACAATCGCCGCATCGGATTCTCGGCGTTCTCCCGTTGTTCCTCGAACGGGTCGTCTTCGTCTTCATGTATGCTCATTGTTCTCTCTCACGGGACACGGGATTGATAAGAGTTTCCTACGAACCGAAACACGGAATTACAGTATAATTTTCACGTTGTCAAAACGGGTGCCGTGACACCGACACTTACAGATTTCGGTCTTCGACCTCGGGGTCGATGCCCGCTTCGGCCAAATCCTGTCGCACGCGGTCGCGCAGGGGCGCGGGAACCGTGTTGCGTCCGACGGGGACGGCCATCTCACCGTCGCCTTTGACCTTCCAGTAGAGTACGCACTGGCTGGGTCGGTAGAACTCGATGCTGTAGTAGTCGTCCGCGCCGCGATAGTGGACTCTGGCGGCGAACTCGTCTACCTTCCAGCCGTCCTGTTCGCCGAGGGCGGAGAGCGAGTCGTCCATATCCGCAGATTGCTAGCGACGGTCGTAGTCGTTACGAAACCGAGAAAGTAACAGTTATTCCTTCGGAGCGGTTTCTCCCGGGTACGGGTTCGTGGTCTAGTTGGTTATGACGCGGCCTTTACAAGGCTGAGATCGGCGGTTCGACTCCGCCCGGACCCATGTAAAATAAACCCATAAATTGTCTTATCTTGGATTCGATACTTGGAGATTCTATTTCTGGATGCGGACAGGGAATCGATCCGTGCTCAACTCGTTTGTGGCAACTTCGACAGAGCAAGACGAGATTGTAGAGCATGTTCGAGTGTTCTACCACATCAAATTCAGCGCGAGGAACGATGTGGTGTACATCGAGCATATGGTTCGACCCATCTTCGCTACAGACCCATCCGTTCTAGGCTAAGCCCGCTGTATCCGGGGCGAGCGAACCAGGATTCTGTTCGTTGGTCGGGTCAGCACAGTCAGTCACAGGCAATTGCTCCGAGATGAGGAAGCTATAGGAGCGCTCACGGCGGTGAGCGCTCCGAACAGTCCACTGAATCCGAAAGCTGTCGCTGGAAATCTTCACGAATTCAACCTCGTTAGGGCGGGTTACGCGAGATCAACTTCGAA
>NZ_JBPEHH010000106.1:0-12525 GCF_054177595.1 Haladaptatus ordinarius
CGGCGGCGGTCCTTCGACCCTCGATTCTGATTCTTGAACCGCCGTTCCAGCGCAACCTCAACTGAGCTGTCAGAGTGATCGCTTCACCTCTGTCGCCGATTTGATTCGGCAACTACTGTAAAGGGCGAGGTATTAGCGCCTGCACTCTCCACAACGCAGTTGTCCTGCTTTTCCCGTTAGTCAGTGCAGGGGATCGTGAATTCTCGAGACTCACCCTTGATCGGAACGGAACCGATCGTATCAGGAAGGCGTGCCTGGGCCTGGTACGTATAGGTATTGCCCGGCTTGAGCCGCCATTCCTCGCTCTCTTCACTCACACCCTCTTTTCCGTACACGAAGGTAAGTGAAAACTCAGGGCCTCGTTGGTGGTCAGGTGGTAACTGTGATGGTGTCGCCGTCGGATTCCAGAGTTTGATTTCCTCGCCAATACTCCCGGACATCGTTCCTTTCTTTTTGTACGTAAATCCCGCCCAGACAGACTCGTGACCGGCAAAATCAGTCATGGTTCCAAAAAGGGTTACTCGTTTCTGCCCCGCCTCGGCACCCCTCGTCACGACCTGTGCTGTTTGGTCACCGCCTGACTCTGCTCCGGTGAGCAGTGCTCCAAGTGTACTCAGTCCAACGACGCTCACGGCTGCAGAACGAAGAACTGTTCTTCGTGTGGATTGGAAATCGGGACGCGTTTTCGACATTGCTCTCCTCGAACCACAACGATAGTTGCCTTTGGTATTGCGGCACCTTCTGGCCAACTGGGCAATTGGTTAGCGGACTACCGAATAATCGCCGAGTCACAGGTTTCACGGCTTTGTTTGACCACTGTGGCTCTGTTGAAAATTCCAGGACGTGGCAGGAATGGCGTGCTGACGACAGAGGAGTGTATCGGTCGGCCTGTTTGCTCGTAGTCCTGGTTATAGATTTGCAGGCGAGAATACCACGCCCTTGAGGACGTGGATGAATCGCCGTCTTTGGTTACTTTCACTGTACAGCAAAGTCTTAGGCGCTTTCCCTGCGTATCTCTCTTTGTCGATTCGATGGTACCCCATCGGATTCGGACAGTCCGTAAACTGGCAGTTGACTCGGTGTTTGCCTCATCAAAAAGTAAGCCCTCGGACACGCAGGCCGACACAAAACAAAAAAGTACCTCCGATTCCCGTCCATTCCTCGGACGAGATAGGAGTAACGGTTACGTGGCATCGCCAGCATCTCGTCGGGGTGCAAACCGTAACCATCCCAACGAACCACCCAGTGGTGGGTGTGGGAGGCCGGCGTCTTCAGGCGTGGGAGGCCGGCGTCTTCAGGCGTGGGAGGATGTCACGAGAGGTGCGCAGTGACGTCGGTCGAAGAGACCATCCCGACGTATTCGTCGTCGACGACCGGGAGATGTTTGATACCGTAGGTGGTCATCATGGCGGCGACCTCCTCCAGATAGAGGTCCGGTGTGGTGGTCTCGACACCGATTGTCATTACATCGGCCACCTGTAATTCCGAGGTCTCGCGTCCTTCGGCGACGGCGTTGATCACGTCCGTACTGCTGATGATCGCCCGGGGGGTGTTTGGAACGACCAGAGCACTGATGTCCTTCTCTCGCATCCGCTGTGCGGCTTCCATCACCGTCGCATCCTTTGCAATCGTCTCTAGTGGCGTTGACATCACGTCTTCCACGGTTGTCCTGTCATCAGAACTCATACCATAGCCAACGGATTCAAACATTATGCATCTTCCCCCGACCCCTCGCTCCGCTCCAGTTCTTTTCACTGTGTATTTATAAAAATATGATTAGTTTGGGGCACCACTACGGTTGAAGGCAAACAGTGAGGTATGTGCGTTGTATCCAGCAGGGTCCCCAAAACGTATCATAGATTGTGTGTTTCAATGAGGCCACCACTGAAGAGATGATTTGCTCCCTGGGAAAGGACGTACGCCTGAAATCAGCTCCTATCCTCGATTCCTGTATTAAGGCACTTATACCTCGGACAGAACGGTTCTATACAGATCCCTCGAAGACGGCGTACCCGATGCGCTCGTTCGTGTGATTCAACTCGGTGTCGGCGCTTTGCTCCTCCTCGACTTTGACCTCGACGCCGGTGCTCGTGAGATTCCGATAGCGTAGGGTTGCCGTATCGGGGCCGTTGAAAGTTTGCAGGTCGGCGACGAACTGTGGCGTGACGTACTCCTGCTGGAAGCTGATTTGGGACCACTCGTCGGTGAATCCATCGACCCGCCGTACCTCGAACGCCGTCCCGTCGACCTGCCCCGTCGCCTGTTCGAGCCCGATGTAGCCGATCGTCTCGTTCGCATGTTCATTATCATTGGCTTCTTCCTCTTGGACTCGTACCTCAAACGAACCACTTGAGACGTTGTCGAGTCGTGTGACAATTGGGTCGGGACCGTTGGACGTCTGTGCCTGAGCGAGAACGACCGGGGTCTCGGTGAAGAAGTTGCCCAGCGACACGGTGACGAAATCAGCCCGGACAGATGCGTTTCCAGCTTTTAGCCGATACGACGACCCATCGTCGAGTTGCAATTCACGCTCGCTCGCCCCCATGGCGAGTGTGTGGAACGTCTCGCTGGTGTGCGTGCCGTCAAGGTATTCCCACTCTTCGAGTTTGTACTCGAAAGTGCCGTCGGCAATGTTTCGGAGGCGGACATGAGCCGGTTGACTACCGTTGAACGAGAGTGGCTTTGCGATAACGACGTCGTTCGGTTGCACGACCGAATCGGCCTGCTGCCACTGATCTCTACTCGTCTGGTTACTGCTGGAAATAGTATTTGTTATTAATGTAGCGCCCTCGAAGACGGCGTATCCGACCGCTTCCGTGGTGTGGTTCGTTTCATTGTCTGCGCTTTGTTCTTCTTCGATCTTGATTTCGACACCGGTGCCCGACAGATTCCGGTAGCGCAGGTTGGCCGTATCGGGCCCGTTGAACGTTTGCATGTCGGCGACGAACTGCGGTTGCTCGTACTGTTGGTCGAACGTGAGAGTCGCCCAGTTATCATCGATCGCTGTGTCAGTTCGGTGGACTTCGAACGATCTCCCGTTGAGTACGCCCGATGCTTGCTGGAGTGCGATGTAGCCGACCGTTTCAGTCGTGTGCCAGCCATTGGCTTCTTCCTCTTGGACTCGCGCGTCAAACGAACTGCTCGAGATATCTCGTAGCCGGGTGACAATCGGGTCGGGCCCATCGAATGTCTGAGCCTGCGCGAGCACGACTGGAATCTCCGTCCCGAAGAAATCTCCGAGCGAAACGGATTCGAACGTGTGGTCGACAGTTGCTGTTCCGGCTTTCACCCAATAGGTCGTGCCATCCCCCAACTGCACCGTCTGTTCAGTCGGTTCTACCGCGAGACTGTGGAACGTTTCGTTGACGTGCGAACCGTCGAGATACTCCCATTCTTCGAGTTTGTACTCGAAGTCGCCGTCGACGACGTTTCGGAGGCGGACATGAGCCGGTTGACTCCCATCGAACGAGAGTGGCTGTGCGATAACGATGCGAGTCTCTTGGGCATCTGAATCGACCTGGTGCCAGGTGTCTCTATCCGGCTGGTTTTGGGTGATGGTCTCGGTAGAGAATACATCGGAGAGCGTGAATTCGAGCTTGGCGATGGAGGCTGGCGGCATCGTCACCTCGATATTTCCGTTTGCATTCGGCTCCAATTGGACGGTCTCTCGGGTGAACCCATTCGTCGTCGTCCAGCTCGTCTGTTCTGCAAATGGGTCATCGTTCGTCGGTGTTTGAAGGACGGCCGGGACTTGGTCGGTAGACGAGTCACCGGTGGGCGACCATCCAGTAACACTCACTTCAGTCGTGTATGTTTCCCGCAAGTTGCGGTTCGTGACGTACACGATCGCTTTCGAGCGGCTCGCCGCATCTAGAATAGCTGTTGCGTCTACGTAGGGGACGTTTTCCATCCGGCGGATTCTAATTCCGGTCTCGGGAATGGTGAGGGTTGGACTATCGGTGGTCGTCGAGAGACGATTCCACTCCGTGGTTCCGTCCACGAACGGTTCTGCGATGGTCTGTGCCGCATAATCAGCTGGTGGAACCGGACGGAAATCGATCGGATACGGTCGCCAAAACAGCGAGTTATCACGCATGTGGCTCATCGAAATGGCGTCGCCGCGACGCATGAAGGTGGTGAACATACTGGCCGTGAAGGCCGCGTGGGCCATCGTCGGATAGTCCGCTCGTGGCCACCCAGAGTTCACCGCCGGTTGGAGGTTCCACTCACCGACATCGATCTGGAGACCGTCGATGCCGTACTGGGCAGCTTCCTCGACGACTTCTTGCATGAGTTGGTCGAATTCACTGGGAAAGTTGACGAGTACCTCGTTATACCCGACCGGGTCTGTATTATTCGTCTGCAGCCACTCTTCGCGGTTCGCTTGATTGACGATTCCCCGGACATACCGGTGGATATCGATGCTCATCACCGACTGTCCGGCGATTCTGAACAGCTCTTGATTCCAGATTGGTGGCTCTCCGAACCGGATTTCGGACGATCCGTCGTGGAAATCTGTATACATCGGGTCGATACCGACGGCGTGGACGTCGATGCTTGAATCGGCCGCCGTCATCGCAGTCTGGTATCGCTGAAATTCGCGGGCATAGTCGTAGACATCAGTATTACCGATTTGATACTGCCCGTAAACCTCGTTGCCAACTTGCCACGAAGTCACGTTCCACGGGTCGGGATAGCCGTGTTCTGCACGTAATTGGCCCATCGCCGTCGACTGGTCACCGTTCACGTACTCGACCCAGTCGGCCGCCTCTTCCGGTGGGATTTCCGACCAGAACCCGACGTTGATGATGGGTTCGATGTCGGTGATGTCACAGAACTCAAGGAACTCGTTGGTCCCGAGATAGTTCCGTTCGAGGCCACCCCAGTTCACGTTCGGAACGACTGGTCGCTCCTGTATGGGCCCGACACCGTCTTGCCAATGATACTGGCTCGCAAAATTGCCGCCCGGCCACCGCAGACTCGTTATGTTGAATTCGTTGAGCAGCTCCACCGTCGTCGGATTGAACTTCCCGTTGATGGCATCACCGGCTCGGAGTATCACCCAATCGAGATCCAACTGTCCCTCCCCCTCGGCAATAAAGGAGAGTTCGTATTCGCCGAAGGGCGATTCCTGATACCGCTGCGCACTTTGTGTGCTGAGTTGTAATGTGACTGACCGACGCTGCCAGCTTCGTGTGACAGGAACCGATTCAGCAGTCTGAACGCTTCCATCCGGTGCCTCAAGCTGGACGTCACAGGCGTTGATCTGTTGTCCGCGAACCGAGAATTTGACGACGTACTCAAGCGTGCGGTCGTCCGGCAATGCTGTTCGTTGTTTCACACCACCCTGGGCACTGTTCGTTCCACTTGGCGTGACCAATATGCTCTGGTATCGGGATTGAGTTACGCCTGACGGGCTTGGGCGCTTGTCGGCTGGTACGCCATCGCCAAATTCCAAATCGGGTTCCGCTTCACGTCCGTGTATTCCACCCAGGTTCTGGACGAAATCGATGTTTCCAGCTGTCTCGACAGGTTCCCATGGATAGGCGATTTCTTCGTAGCTCGGCGTCTCGGGGTACAAGACTGCAGTGCGGTCGCCTGCTGTCGGGATATTCCACACCTCGAAGGAGCCATTGGCCACGTGATCCGAGTAGATTCCGGGGTATGCATCTCTCCCGTTGTGTTCGATGAATTTGCCGAAGATTCGGTCATCGATCGTCCAGTCAGTCGCATTCGACGAATCAACACTGATTACTGCGTTACTGGTGGCTTGTGCAATGTTACACGCGGTATCACTCTCGTTTCCGCCATCCGTTCGAGCGGCGGCGTTCCCGGGCAACCCACCGAGTCCTAAAAGGCTGGTGCCACTAAGTGATATACTTTTCATATATTCTCTTCTTCCGATATCATTTACATTATCGTTTTTCCCCATGGACGGAAAAGTAGAGCGATGATTAGGACATTGTTATGGGGTGCCTGAAGATAGGTTTTCAAGAACAAGAGTTGGTTGTTCCGTTCAAAATAATAATCTAAACTCAGTGATGATATTTCATATGTATAGTCATGTCAGGAAACCATATCTGACGTCGTGGGAGTAGTCCCTTAAACAAACCCGTAAAGGAAACCGTGTTCAGCAAGCCAAGTTCGAATGCGGTGAATGTGGTGCCACAGCGAATGTGGATTCTATGGGTGCGAAGAACGTTGGATGGCGGATTGTTCGTCAGGGACTCCAGTTGTCTGGCGGACGGGTGACAGTCAACTCGCCTTGAAGTCGGGAACAGTGACACCGAACAGGGTATTTGTCCGTCCGACTAGCAACAGCCAGTAGAGGGTGAGTTCAGGGAAAACCCCCCGCCACTGTGCAGGGGTCGTCAACAGCAAGAAATCAACTATCAAAGCACCTGAATCGTACAGAAGAAGTCTATTGGTTGGCGGTTAGTATGGGTTGTATTCTTCGACGGACAGCACAGATTGTACCTCGTCTTTCCAAAAGTGCTTTTCTGCGGTCGCAAACCGCGCCCCATGTTCGCGTGCTGAAGCGGCAATGAGTGCGTCCGGGTGGTCTGCCGGAACTCCCAGACTCATGAGATATTTCTGTAATGATGCGGCTTCATTGGCTGTCTGCTCGGTTATTTCCAGGACATCCATCGACGTGGTGACTGCTTGTCGAATTATTTCTGGAGATGTATCTAGATACCCGTGAACACACCCAATATATGCTTCGTACAAGACAATGGAGGAGACAGCCCAGACATCCTGTTCGTACTGTTGCAGAAATTGTCGGGCTATTTCTTTTCCGTCAAGATAATCGCTTAGAAGGTTATTATCGAGTACTAACATCTATTCGACGTCCTCTATATCGTCAGTCATCCCCTCTCGCATCTCTTCCCGTACTCGTTCCATGCCAGATCGTGTCTCTGAGTCTGTTTCTGCGAGTACACCGAACCCTGCCCATTTGTCGCGTTCAGTGAGTCGCATGATGACATCTTCGTAACTCTCTCCCTCTCGCTTGTAGAGGTCGAGTCGTCCTTTTGCTTCATCCGAAACGCGGATGGAGGTGTCACCCATGCATGTGCATACGTATGCGTATGCAAAATCCTTTGTGATTTCTTCCCGTCAAAAAGTAGCTTGATATTCTATCGTGGAAGTAGACCCATTCGGCTCCTCTCGTTATACTGGAATCCATCTATATACTACGTTATATGTAAATATAGATGGAAAAGAGTCAATAGCTCTTGTCATCCTATATCGTGCCAGTCAGACCATGTCAGAACAGATACCACCAGAAATTCTCCGGTTGAAGATTCGATTGTGGCACCCCAACTGCTGGACACTACACGTGACTAAAAAAACGGAGGCAGGACTGCTCGGACACGGTGTCTTTACAACGAAAGATGGTGAAGCAAAATCCAGATTTACCGTCTATGGGGACTCTGTCGGTGAGATCGAGAAATTGATTCGTGAAGCTCAAAAATCACCGTTAACCGAATCAGTTCGAGAGATTCAGCACAGTTATCGAACCGGTAACTCGTCGATCCCTACACCAGGGAATGCAACACGTGATATCTTCGTCGAATTCAACCCAGAGAATAGTATCGACAATTCGTTCGTCTCACGAGGGTTCGTCTATGACGGCCCAGTACGCATCTACGATGGGCTCGAACGGTGGACGGTTGTCGCACACCAAGGACGTGAAAAAGTGAAAGCTCAACTGGCGGCCATCGAGGAAGAGATGGATGCCGAGATCAAAATCCTTCATATCTCCTCCTATGATCATTCACGTAAACATGAGTCCGCGCTTGACCTCCTTTCTGCGCGTCAGCGAGAGATATTCTATCACGCTCGCGACAACGGCTATTATTCGTGGCCACGAGAGGCCACATCTCGCGACCTTGCTGCGGATCTTGATATCTCGAAAACGACTTTCCTTGAACACCTCCGAAAAGCAGAATCGAAGATTCTCAACCAAGTAGAGTGAAGATATGTTCCGCTGGTGTTCTCAACGTATCATGGCGGCGAAGCACTAACCACGTCGAAGGCGAGAATAGGTGGATTGCGTTGAAATCGACCTTGGATACATTTCGCCTAAATCTCTGAGATATAGGCGACATCCCCTCCCATGGGAGGTCGTAGGTTATTGGACGACGGAATTTCATGCTTTAGTATGGCAATGGAACACGTAACTACTCTCGAGTGCACCCTTTGTGGTGAAACGTACGACCCCAATCAAATCATCTACACGTGTCCAAATCACGAGGGAGTCAAAGGCATCCTCGAGGTACAATACGACTATGATATCATCAGCGACAGGTTCGACGAACCACTCGATGGTGTGATCGAAAGCCAGTGGAAGTACCGGGCCTTTCTCCCGGTCAATGATGATGCTAAACCCGTCACACTGAATGAGGGTGGTACTGACCTGTTCGAAACGCCGAGTCTAAGCGACGAACTCGGTGTCGACATCCGAGTAAAAGACGACGGGCGGAACCCTACTGGTGTTTTGAAAGATCGAGCAACGAGTGTTTCGGTGACGAAAGCCGCTCACATGGGACAAGACGTATTGACGTGTGCTTCGACGGGCAACGCGGCTGCATCCCTGGCAGGATATGCAGCGCGCGCCGGACTTCCATGCCGAATCTTTGTTCCTGGTGCGGCCCCGAAAGGTAAGCTTGCGCAGCCGTTAGTCTATGGTGCAGACGTCTTGGCAGTCAAAGGGAGCTACGACGAAGCCTACGATTTGAGTATGGAAGTCACGGAAGAATTCGGTTGGTATAACCGGAATGCGGCAGTCAACCCATTTCAGGTAGAGGGTAAACGAACCGTTGGACTCGAACTCGCGGAGCAAACACAAGGCGATGTTCCGGACTGGCTCGTTTTCTCCATGGGCGATGGTTGTACCATTTATGGTGGCTGGAAAGGATTCCGTGAGTTCTACGACCTCGACTTCGTCGATGAAACACCGAAGATGCTCGGTGTCCAAGCAGAAGGGGCAAGTGCGATTCACGATACGTTCCAAAATCACGACGACTTCGACGACGTTGCAGAGACGGTCGCAGACAGTATTTCGGTCGGTCGGCCACGAAACACGGTCAAGGCCTGTAAAGCGCTCGAGGAAAGTGGTGGGACGTCAATCCTCGTCAGTGATGACGAAATACTCACCGCGGAGAAGACACTTGGGAGCACGGAAGGAATCTATGCCGAACCCGCAGGGGCCGCCCCAATTGCAGGTGTTCGAAAGGCGGTCGATCAAGGCATCATCGAACCGGACGAGACTGTGCTTGCCGTCGTCACCGGCTACGGGTTGAAAGACACGAAAAGTGCAATGGAAGCCAGTGGTGAACCACAGCACATTCAACCTAATCTGGCGGATGTCAATACACTGTACGGCGACGATCGCTCGTCTTCGTCGCGATAAGAAACTGTACTAATTAGGTCGGGATATCGTTTCTTCGGTCTTGAGGCCGGGACGACCCCTTCCACTCCTCTGTAGACCGAAGGACAGTTCCTGCCCGTTCTTCCGTTGGGTGACCATCTTCGACAGCGATGATTCCGTTGACAAGGACATATTGTATCCCTTCAGCCAACTGTAATGGATTCTGATACGTCCCATTCTCCTGTACCGACTCCAGATCGAAGGCCACAAGATCGGCATGGTAGCCTTCTGCTACAAACCCTCGGTCTGAAAGACCGAGGACTGTAGCTGCATGACCACTGGTCTTGTAGACCGCGGTTTCGATCGAAAACACCTCACGGTCTTTGACGTAGCGTTCGAAGATTCGAGCAAACGTTCCGATTGCACGGGGATGAGGTTTCCCGCCGAAGATTCCGTCTGAGCAGATAGTTCCTCGTTCATCGGCCAGGAATCGCTGAATATCCTCCTCTGCCATGATGAAATCCGCCATGGTCACGTCAAGCTCTTCTTTGACGAGCAGGTCGCACATCGCGTCAATCGGATCGATATCGCGTTGTGTTGCAATTGCAGCAACCGTTTCGCCGATCTTCTGTCCGCTCGCTGTATGTGTGATGAGGATGTTCTTCCAGGTTCCTGCTGCCCGGGCGAGGTTCTCCCACTCGCCGTCAGATTCGATATCGGCTTTAATTTCCATACGTGTTTTATAATCTTGCAACCGGGCACATATCTCCGAAGCGCTTCCCTCTCTTGCCCAGGGGGGAAGTAATGCGGTGAGCATCGTCGACCCTGCTGTATATGGATACTGATCGAATGTGACCTCGAGCCCTCGTTTGTTGGCAGTATCGAATAACTCGATAACAGCCTCTGACTTGCCCCAATTGTTGTTTCCACCAACTTTGAGATGGGAGATGTGTGGCTGACAACCGCCTTCTTCGCAGATCTCAATGTACCGCTTAATGGATTCGACGACATGGTCAGTCTCGTTCCAGACGTGCGAGACCATGAAGGAGTTTCGCTCACCCAATGTCTGGGCTAGTTCCACGAACTCATCATCACGACCATATGAACTGGGCGGGTAGATCATCCCTTTGGACATGGCGAATGCACCCTGGTCAAGAGCTGTCCGAAGTTCCTCACAGAGTCTGTCTATTTCCCCAGCATCGAGTTCGCGCGTTTCGAAGCCCGCGACCGTCGAACGGAGGTTTCCGTGCGGAGCATAATAGGCGCAATTGACTGCTGGCTTTGTAGCATCCAGCTCATCGAGAAACTCATCTACGGAATTCCACGACCAATTATCTTTCGTCCCTAATAGCGACTGTACGCGCTTTCCCCACTCTTTTTTGTGCACTTCCGGAACTGGCGCTACGCTGACGCCATCCTGTCCCATCACTTCGAGTGTGACGCCTTGTGTAAGTTTCTCCGATGCATCTGGGTGATCGAACAGCCGGAGTTCTGAGTGGGCATGCATATCGATGAATCCGGGCGCGAGAAACCCACCGTCTAGGTCGATTTCTCGGTCTGCGCCGACTGGTGAATCGCCGATTCGCCTGATCGTTTCACCTGTGATGAGTACGTGGGCGGTATATGGTGGCTGACCGGTGCCATCGACGACTGTTGCGTTCTGGAATTCGATAGACTCGTTCATCTTACTGTGGATGGTTCACACGTGACAAAAACGGCACTCCCTCCCATGGGAGGCTGTTCAGTGAAAACAACAGATGACCTGTGATACGGTGTCATGGATGATGCGACAGTAGACAGTGAACGATTTCAGCATCGGTTCGAGCTGTTCAATCAAATCGGAGAAACTGAGCGCGGAGGCGTAAATCGACCTTCTCTCTCCGATGCGAATAAGAATGCACGAGATCAGTTAGTCGAATGGTTCGAAGATGCAGGATTGGCCATTACTATCGACGAGATGGGGAATATCTTTGGTCGCAGGGAAGGGAGAAACGCTGACGCTGCACCGGTATTGTTCGGCTCTCATATCGATAGCCAATACAACGGGGGGCGCTACGATGGTGTCATCGGTGTTCTCAGCGCGCTCGAAGTGATCGAAACGCTCAATGATGCAAACATCGAAACCGATCGACCGCTCGAGATTGTCGCATGGAGTAACGAAGAGGGTGTCCGCTTCCAACCGGATATGCTTGGAAGCGGAGTCTTCACCGGGATTTTCGACCTGGAGTATGCATACTCTCGCGAGGACGGTGATGGAAAGATCTTCGGTGATGAATTGGAGCGAATCGGTTATCACGGAGATACTCCCTGTGAACCACGTGACCTCCACTGCTACTTCGAACTTCACGTCGAGCAAGGCCCGTATCTGGACGAACAGGATGTGAGTGTGGGTGTCGTCGAAGGCGTCTATGGCTTCTCTTGGCTTAACGTCAGTTTCGGTGGCAAAGCAGATCACGCTGGACCGACGCCGATGCATCTCCGGAATGATGCACTTGTCGCCACCAGCGACGTCATTACTTCTGTCCGTCGTCTCACTGCGACCGGTGGAACTGATTTAGTCGGTACCGTCGGCTCAGTCGACGTGTATCCAAACTCGATCAATGTCATTCCAGAACAGGTTGAGTTCACCATCGATTTCAGATCATACGATAACGACATCGTTGATCAGGCCGTCGAACGTATCCAGACTGAGATTCAATGTGCCGCGGAACGCGAAGGCGTCAGTTGGGAGTGTGAAGAGATTATGCGCGTCGATGCAGATCCCTTCAATGATGACTGTGTTGCAACAGTAGAGCAAGCAGCGAACGCTGTCGGTGCGGACTATATGCGGATGGTCAGCGGTGCGGGTCATGACGCGAATTATCTCAATACCGTCTGTCCGACTAGTATGATATTCATCCCCAGTGTCAACGGGATTAGTCATACAGAGGACGAATATACCGAATGGGATGATGTCGTGACCGGTGCGAATGTACTCTCACGTGCGGTAGTAGAGAAAGCTACAATCGCTCATCTGTAGCGGTGAATACTTTCTCATGACTGGAGTTCGTAGCCTTCCCCAGCATGGTCAGCAGAGAGAGTGTCAACGAGGTCTTTCTACCTGACAAAGAGGACTGTTTAGAGTATCTGCGTGATCAGCGATGGCCGGACAG
>NZ_JBPEHH010000107.1:0-12250 GCF_054177595.1 Haladaptatus ordinarius
GTTCGCCCCCGGCGAGCGGGGGCGAACACGTCGTACTCCAACAGAAACTCGAATTCAAGGTGTTCGAACAGCGGTACTGTTTCGGTCGCCGCCGCATTCAAAAAGTCGTCTACCGAAGCTACGTCTTGCAGGGCGTTGGTACTGCTGGACACAGTTTCAAAACCCTGCGGCCTCCCTTGGGAGGCTTTCTATGACACGCTCGACATAGCCAACCAAGTCCTCGCCCTCGCTCTCGTGTATGGTGTGGACGCGATTGTTCACGAAGACCTACGGAGTCTATCACCGCCGCGTGGTGAGGGGCAATTGTCGTGGGAACTCAGTTCGTGGGCACGCCGTGAAATTATCTCGAAAATCGAGTATCGGGCAGACATCGCCGGATTACACGTGGAGCGAGTGCGTCCGGGTAACACGTCTCGGTCGTGCCCTCGGTGCGGTTCGACGGGCCACACCACAAAGTCCCCCGACCACTTGTTTGAGGTGTGGTGGGGTGGGCATTTCCGCTGTGACAACGCTCGGTGTGGCTTCGAGGCCGACCGTGATTACGTTGGCGCAGTGAACGTGGCTGGCGTGTTCTTCAGTGAGACGGCTTCACTAAACCACGATTTCACGTCCTCCTATACGGGGGACTCTGAAATCGTGCCAGCAAGCCGTTCCGCTGGCATGCGTCTCGCGTTCGGTGAAGCGCCTCTTGCGTACATCGGACAGTCTTCACAGGAGCGGGTGACTGCTGGTGGTGGGTCGTGCTTCATAGCGCCCGCTGTCACCCCGACAGAGACGATAAAAGATAGTAGCAACCCTTGTGCATCAAGCCCAGCGATGCTTGGAATGAACCGTTTTACACGGATTACGACCAATTGCTACCGAAAATAGGAACGGTTCCCGTCGACGGAAGACAGTGTGGCTGCTAGTCCTCGTCCATGACTGGGCCTGGTCCCTCTTCAGATGGCGACCCGGGTCCGATGGGGTAGTAGAACTCGTGTTCCGACTCGGTCTTGAAGCGTTCGATTACATCCCGAAGCGGGCGGGCGTACCGGGCCAGGTCCTCGGCACGCTGAGAGACCTCGCTGAGTTCGGCGGCCTGTTCTTCGGCGGCGCCAGCGATGGTCTTGGACGCGGAGAGCGTCTGTTCGCTTAACTCGACGACCTCGTCGAGCGTGGTAGCGACCTCGTCGATCCGGTCCAGCGAGTCGTCGAAGTCGACATCGGGGTTCTCGCTGGCGAATGCTTCGATGTCAGCGGCGATCCGGTCCATCGTCTCGGATATCGACTGGAGGCGTTCCTTCTGGTTGTAGGTGTCGTCGGAAATATTCTGGATGGACTCGGCGCACTGTTCAGACGCATGCCGGATATTCTGGGAGGACGTCTGGACCATCTGACCCGAAGATTCGACCTCGTCGGCGAAGCTCTTGAGCTGGCCGAAGGTCCGCTCCAGTTCGTCGATCGTCAGGTTGTATTCGGTTGCGATCTGATCTATCGCGTCGACCACCCCGTCGGGTTCCATCCGCCCGGTGAGGTCTCCGGACGCGCACTGCTGCATGATCGCGGCGTACTCGTCGGCCTTCGCCTGGAGGTACTCGTTCATTCTGACAGCTTCGGATCGGGCCGCCTCTGCCTCTTTCCGGGCCTTCTCGGCTTCGCGATGCGCTTCCTGTGCTTCCTGCATCTTATCCTGCAGGTCGGTGACCGTCACGAGTCCGGTGTTCACGACGAAGAACACGAACACTGCTCCGAACAGGAACACCAGTCCAGTGAACATCTGGAACACGACTTCGTTACCGGCGAACGTGACCGCGAGGGCCGCGACGTAGCCCAGCAAAAAGAACGCCATCAGGCCGAACAGCCCCTGCCAACGCAGTTGATAGGTATTCTCGTCGAGTCGGTCGAACAGGCGGCGGGTATAGAGGATCGAACCCAACATCACGACCGCGCCGAGGGTGATGAACAACTGTACGACTGTCGAGATTGGAGCCATGCTAGGTCACCTCACGTACTCATCGACTGGTGTCGGACCGCGGGTCGTTCTCGTGTCGTTGCACCACGCCGCGAGACTGGAATTGTGGTTGTATTCTGACATATTTTATTGTCGTATTGGAAGCTACCCGCATACTATATCAACAACTGGATGTCCGCTCGCCCATGTGCTGAAGGGCGGTGGCGACGCCGACGCCAGTGGTGACGCCCTCGTAGAAGTCGGCCTTGTCGTAGTCCATGAGGTCCTGGGTCGTCTGACAGGCCTGGAGGTCGACGCCCATCTCGACGCAGGTGTCGATGAGTTCCTCGATGGTGGCGGGGTCGTTGTCCTCGATGCGGCGGTTCATCATCCAGCTCGTCATCCAATCCATCTCCGGTAGTGTCGCCAGCACGTTCGTAATCGGCATGTGCTGGTCGTCATCTCTGGTAACTGGTCGTCATCTCTTGTAACTGCTGGTTTCCGTGTATCTCCGATTTCATTGCTCTGGTAGTTCGCTCGGTTGGTCCGTAGTCATCGTTCACAGATAAATGTATGAAAATATCCCTTGAAGAGCTAAAAGTGCCTTTAAAAGAAAGATAAATTAATATTTCCTTTTATATTTATCCATTCATGCGAGAGCTACAATTTCTACCGGACATCACTTATGAGTCACGGAGTGGGTGTGATGGAGACAACCTCTGAGTCGGTCACCTCGTTTCTGACAGGAATTAGACAGCTCATGTAGTGTGTGCTGAACTCAGGGCGTATATTGGCCACATGATCTTCCAAATTTCGGTGTTACGTACCGGTGAGAAGGGTATCGGTTCACCGGTCAGGAGCTGTCAGTATCCCGGTTTCGGTTGAAGAGTGCGCTGAGCGCGATAAGAAGGTAAACCAATCCGAAGCAACGGATCACCGTAACCAGTCCCTCGTTCCACTCTATCGTCTCCGGTCGTTCGTAGGCGTAGTCCTCGCTCAATTTGAGCGCCTGCTTCGGAATAAAGAGTGCGACAGCTCCCGCAATTCCGAGAACGTACATCGATGCGGTGTATGCTTTTCCCCCGGCAATGCTGACAAGTAGGAAGACGATCCCTTCTGCTCTGATCGCGGGAGTGAACCAGGGCTTCGCGTTGACTTCGTCAGGGTTCTTGAGAGCAAATTGCTCATAGAGGTAGCGAATCTTCGCTGGAAACAACGCGATGATGACTCCGATGAGACCAATAATTGTTCTGTACATGTGAAAATAGTACGCCTCGTACTGTTTTAAGCTGCAGCCCTATCGAAACCTACCGAACTCGGACACTTGAGAGCGGTCAAACGCACAATAGGCAGGTCCACTGAGCAGGCGGTTCACCGGTTTAAGCGTGAAACAAACGAACCCGCCGTGCTGAACTCATTCTCTGTCTCTTGCACGGGGTTACTGACAACATCTCGTTATCTCCGTGAGCCGCTGCAAGAGACAGGGTACGTATCGTTCAGCCCATTCTCACCGACTGGTGAGCTTGTGGTGTGTATCCAGCAGTGAAGCTGCAATCGAGTCACTGTTGTTTATTTTCGTGTCGTAAAACATGACGAAACGGAAAGAGACCACCATCGACAGCAATCGATCACCCCGTCCACTCTCAGACGGTGACAATCTCGGTTGACTCAATCACGTATTTCCGACCACAGACGCAGTGGCCGGTACCACCTCTCCCTCTCGCGCTGACTTCTAGCCGATAGATGCCGATACAACTGCCGTACTCACGAGTAGCCGTACGGCGTCAGTCCCGAACCGTGTCAATTCGGGGCGCCCACGTCGTGGAGGAGTGCACCGGGCTCGACCCACGCCGCTTGAGCAACTAGCGGGTCGTCGAGTCGCCTATTTAGCCACCAATATCCAGCGTGGAGCCGGGCCCGATCCTCACCGCGGCTCGAAGACGTGGATCGGCCAGTCGGTCTCGTAGTCGAGCGCGACCTCCCGCTCTGCGGCCGTCGGCTCGCGCACTGTGAGTTCGACCGAGTCACCGATGGCGACGTCGGCGTAGTCGGCGGCCACGCGCCCAAGGAGGCGGCCTCCGTCCGCGAGTTCCACGACGGCGACCGTGTAGGGCGCGTCCGCCGCGAACGCCGGCGGCGGCGTGTGGACCTCCGTGTACGAGAAGACCCGGCCCTCGTGTGACTGCGATTCGACGTCGACGGCGCGACTGCCGCAGGCGAAGCAGGCCGGCCGCGGTGGCAACAGCACCTGTCCACAGTCTGCACAGACCCCGCCCATGAGTTCGCCGTCCGCGAGAGCGTCGAAGAAGCCTGGAAGTGTCCGCGCGTCGGTCGCATCGAGGTCACCGTCAGTCATGGTGCCACCGCCGTCGTGAGTACGTGGCCGACGGTAACGGCGTCCGCGACGCCCCCTTCGTTGAGCAACAAGGCTGTCTCGGCCCCTTCGACCGCGCGGTCGCCTGCGGCCCCCGTGAGCTGTTCGTAAGCTTCGAGCGCCTGCAAGAGCCCGGTCGCGCCGATGGGGTGGCCACGGGCCTTCAGTCCGCCACTCGGACTCAACTGTACGTCCGTCCAGCCGTCAGCCCGCTCCGCTGGCGCCTGGTAGCTCTGATAGCCCGTTCCCGCGGGGGCGAAGCCGACGGCCTCCGCGAGCAGGGCCTCGCAGACGGTAAAGGCGTCGTGGACCTCCGCGATATCGACGGCCGTGGCGTCGATGCCCGCTTCCTCGTAGGCCGTCTCAGCGGCGATGCGAGCTCCGGCGATGTCAGTCATGTCTCGCTCGGCGACCGCGATGTTGTTTGCGGAGGCCCCGCTGCCCGCGACGCGCACCTGCGGGCGGTCGAGTTCGGCCGCCAACTCGGCGGTCGTTACGAGGACGGCCGCGGCGCCGTCCCCGACCGGCGCACAGTCGTAGAGCTTCAGCGGCGGGGCGATGGGGTCTGACTCCAGGACTGTCACCACGTCGATCTCCTTCGGAAACTGCGCCCGGGGGTTGCGAGCGGCGTTGGCGTGGTTCTTCACTGCGATCTCGGCAAGGTCGCGTTCCGTAGCGTCCGTTTCGTGGAGGTAGCGCTTGGCAAGCAGTGCGTACTGGCTGGGCGCGGTGATTCCGGAACGCTGCTCGATGGCACGGTCGAACGCAGCCGACAGTGCGTCAGTCGCACCGCTGGTGCCCGCGGAAGTCATCTTCTCGACGCCGCACGCGAGCACGGCCTCGTGTTCTCCGTTGCGGACGTCCTTGACCGCGTGGCGCAACGCGAGCGCGCCTGCGGCGGCACACCCCTCGACTCGCTCGGCGGGGACGTGACGGAGTCCGGCCCACTCGGCCAAAAGCGTCCCGTACATGATCTGGTGTTCGTAGCTTTCCGACTGGCTGCCGACGTACACCGCCTCGACGAGGTCGGCAGGATCGGGCAACTCGTCAAACGTCTCCGCGAGGGCAACCGAGAACAGGTCGCGGCCCGGGAGGTTCGTGCGGCCGAGCGGCGAGGCGCCGACCGACGCGATGACTGGCTCTGGCATGCGTACCTACCCGGTCTCACTGGGAATAGTTATCTATTCGCATTCTCACACTGACTGAACTATCGAGTTGTAGAATTACTTAAATATCACTGCAGGCGGCACTGTCTAGTTTAGCTCCTCGACGGGTGTTCGGTTGTTGAGCGATTGATGTGGTCGCTGATGGTTATAGTAATGCACAAATTGTTCAAGCCACCGTTGGACGCTCGGCCGACTGTCCACCCACGACGTATGGAAGCGGTCGATGCGCTGTTTGAGCGTGTGAAACCATTTTTCGATCAGGTTTCGCTCCGTGTAGTTAAGCGGACCGCTCAACCCAACTCGAAAGAGGGCAGTCCGATAGCCGTAGCCATCAACGAGAAACTCAGCATCCGAGAGATCGTGCTTCTCGGCCAGTTGGCCGAGAAACACAGCCGCTTGATCAGTGCCATGCTGCTCAAATACGGTAACATCGAGCAGCAACTTTGTGTTGGTGTCGATTGCAGCGTACACCCACAACCACTCGCCGTTCACTTTGACAGCGGTTTCGTCGACCGCGACCCGCATCGGCGACGCCGACGGCGGATCCGAGACGCTGTCAGCAACACGATGTACCCACTGAAAATCGCTTGATGTGACCGTTCAACGCCGAACAGCGCGAGAATCGCTTGTGTCTCTCTGAGTGAACAACCGGTCGTGTGGAGCCGGACGGCGAACGCCCTAGGGCGTCGCCGTCCGCTCACGCTCCCAACATTCAAGATTCGTCGTCTCTAACGTCTCGCTGAGCAGTTCTTGGTTGAGCATAGACACCAAAACCAACGAACTGCTCGCTTCTCAAACTGGCCTAACTAGACAGTGCCCAAATTTGGGTTCTCTCAGTAGACATTCTTATCAATTCGTTCACGTTCTTGTCTCGGCCGCCACGCCCGCACATACTAGCCACCCAAACAGTCCATTGGTCACACACCATATTTCCGGAGTAAATCAGCTGTACACTACTGGTAGAGGCCTTCTCTAGACACAATCACTTACTCGTGAGCAGCGTTCAACGCATTGTTGAGTTCAAACAATTCCATGACAACAGCACTATCGGCTACTTGGTATCGCGTTGGCGAGGTTTTCGGCACTTCCTCTATGATCTCGACTTCAAGCAGTAGGTCGATGTAATTCGCGACAGTCTGGCGAGTAACACCAGCATGGTCAGCGAACTCGGTCTTATTGAACTCCCGTCCTGGTGGTAGGTCGAGGAGTGCATCGATAAGAATTGCAACGCTCTCATGCTGGGTGAGATGGAGCCAGCCACTCGGGTGTGCAAGACGGGACGCCTTCGTATCTAGCTCTTCAGCGCCGTCGGGTGGTGTAGTTTGGCTCATGGCTTCTATCTGGGTTTCTAGTTGTCCACATCCGCATATGGATGTTTCCATTAGCGTTAACAACAATTAACATCGTTTATAAACTACTCTTGAGTAGCGGTTTTCATGGAAAAACCGTCGGTGAAATGCGCCCTCCTTGCGGCTATGATCGCGAAACACCGCTGGGGGACACCAATTGACCAAGAACGCCTTCTTGCAATTGCGGCTATCGAACAACATGCATATCCAACTGCTCGTGAGGTGTTTGCTACTCTTCAGAGTGCCGAATATATTACAAACAAGGGAAATCACGGGATCGAACTCAACAATAGCGAATTCGGCGCATTAGCGGATACACTCTACCACAAGTGCCACTGGGAAGCCTTTGAAATCAAAAGTCGCTTCAAGCACTATGAAGGATGGAGTCAGCACGATTGGGCCTAATACTGTGAACAATACTCGAGAGCGGGATGGTATACGACTCTAACCATCATTTCACTGGCTGAAGCTGACGAGACGGCACAGAAACGCCAGGCTGAACAGTTCTCCTACGACATCGAAGCCCCCGGAATGGTCGAAGTGACTAACGAGAGCCACGAGAATCCCGCAGACCACCAGTACATGGTCTCCATCGACGACGTGACCGAGAAACTGATAGCCTGCACGTGCCCGCACCACGTCCACCGGAACGTCTACTGCAAGCACATGACTGCCGTCAAAACCACAACCGACGACGGGACGCTCGACGCCTTCCCGTCCGAGGACGAAGACGAGACCGAACCTGAAGACTGCGACTGCGATGACCTCGGTGACTTCCAATACTGGCCGTGCGTGCAAACGGGATCGAGAGGAACTGCCGAACTAACCACCGCGTCAGTCCTTTTTAATCCCTGGCACGCCAAGTGACGCTCTCAGACGCGATCAGCGAACGCTCACAGAGAGTGTGAATGTAGCTATTGATGCGACACTGATGTACTGGCGGCCACCACTTGCCCATATGTAGCCACACCTAATCGCTGAACCCATCAAAGCCATCAATTCTACCGAAGTACCACTAGAGCTGTCACCGTAGCGGTAGCGCCCAAAATAGCAGGAAGAGGTACGACTTACTGCCAGACGACAGCTCGTGGCGCTAATAAAATAAATGGTAGTCGATTACTTGAAACAAATTATGCAAACTCATCGATAACGGGAATACCCATCGTCTCGAAATCGCTCATCGATGCGAGTCGATCGGAAACATCGTCAAGCGAAACTGTCTCCGAAACCACAGCACTTGGGTCGAGTTTCCCCGTTTCGACCATGCGGAAGATTTCATCGTACCGCGTTGGAGGCATACCAAGCGATCCGATAAACTCAATCTCCTTCATGACCATCATATCCGTCGGCAGTGCCACCATACCCTGCTCATCTCGGGTACTCAACCCGACTTGGACATGTTGACCGCGTGTACCGAGACTCATCACGGAATTTCGACACGTGGTTTCAATACCGAGCGCATCAACCGAGACGTCAACACCACCACCGGCGAGCACCTGCACGGCTTCCGGAGTATCGTCAGCATCGCTCGCGTTGACCGTTTCAACCGCTCCGAGTTCGCGTGCTTTGTCTAACTTCTCATCACTGAGATCAACTGCAACGACATTTGCGCCGAGCGCATCAGCGATGTGAACGGCTGAAAGGCCAACCCCGCCACACCCGTGAACAGCGACCCAATCTCCTGCATTGAGATCTGCTTGGTGGGCAAGTGCGTGAAATGAGGTCATAAATCGGCATCCGAGTCCTGCCATGTCGACTGCTGAAACACCACCCGGTAGCTGGACGACGTTATGATCGGCTGCTGGGACATGTAGTTGTTCTGCAAATGCTCCTTGGACAGGCTCGGCAAATCCCAGGGGCATCACGTTTTCACAGGTGTTTCCGTGCCCAGTTCGACACTGGTGACACGTTCCATCACCAATATTGAACGGAATGGTAACTCGATCGCCTTCCGTGATGTTCTCAACGTCGTCACCAACTTCTACAACTGTACCAGCAGGTTCATGCCCGAGAATTTGTCCCTTCGGTGGCTGGATACCAAGCCAGTCCCAATCACCTTGCCATCCGTGCCAGTCACTGCGACAAATTCCACACGCCTCCATCTCAACGACAACACCCTCAGTCTCTAGACTGGGGGCATCAACGTCGTGAATTGCGAGCGGTTCTTGATATTCTTCGAGGACGGCTGCGCGCATAACAAGTCCACATCGGGCATTCTTAACAACCTTTTCACTATATAAATGGTCGTGTTTAGTCAAGGATAAAGGATGAGTCGGAGCGAATTTCGGCTGATCTAATGGCTGAAATCGCCCGCCTCAACGGTTGTAGCGACTGGATCCAGTTAGATTTTGTGGAGCGAGAGCGGACACCGAGAGATCTGATGGCACTCGATATTCGACTTCATCTGGCTTGATTATCAATTTCGAATACTATATTAGAATGAGAGAATTTCGGTGTCGAACGATGCGGAAAGCCGTTCACGATTGGGTACAGGGGGCAGATCCACATCCCGCCAGCGACGCGAGTCTGGATTACATCGCACTTGACGAGACAGTGATCCGAATCAGTGGTCAGCAATTCTGGCTGTATGCCGCCGTCGATCCGGATTTGAACGAATTCCAGCATATACGGCTGTTTGCGACGACTACGACGGTGTCGACACAACAATTTCTGCGGGAATTCGTAAGAAACACGATGTCTCCAACGCCGTATTTCTCGTTGATCACGCACATCACCTAGCGGCTGCACTCCACAGAGCAGGACTCCGATTTCATACTGTTCAACATGGAAATCGGAATGCAACATGACCCGGTCCGGTTGCTATCTCAAGCATCCGAGTATCAGGAGAGGCGGCTGTCGCTTTTATGAGACGATCGATTTTTCGGGATCGGCGACTGAAGAGTTGGTTGCATAAGCATCGGCCTGCTTCATGAACCATCTGTTTGTGAGTGGATGGGTTAGATATACTAAAACTAGCTCGAATAGTATTTATATAATTATAATTAAATCATATATATCACAAAGAGCAATTGAAAGTGATACCATTGATCCGATAAATTATTGGTTTTCCATTGCTGCTAAGCTCACGTCTACTAACAGCTATTCAAGCTGACTTTGTGACGAGAGTTCCCTCCCGTTATCACTTCTGCAGAGCAGCTATAGATCGGACTTTATTTTTTCGAGTATATTGGAGAATAGCAGCTGAAAAGATCGCGAGAAGGGCTCCCACCGCGAGGGTTGGAAATGCAAACGTGTACCCACCAGTGTCGAGTGCCCATCCAAAAACCACCGGTGAGATCACGGTTGTACTAAATCCGATAAACGATTGCACCGATAATGCCGCTCCAACGTGCTCGTCAGCAACAAGTTCAGTAATCAAAGTTGACGTCGGTGCACTATCCATCGTTAGGGCAACACCGTAGCATAGAACAAGTATGGTAAGCGCGATGAGCGGTAACCATTGGAACGCACCGATGGTCGCACTGATGAGGCCACTCACGAAGAGGGCAAGAGAAATGATCTGAACCCGCCCGACACGGTCGCTCAGTATGCCACCAATGACGTTCCCGAGGCCGCCAAGAGCAATCATCACACCGGCAAGCGTTCCCGCAACCAGCGCTGGCTGTCCGGTTGCTGTGACCGCTGGTGCTGCAAGTAAGAATGCGACAAGCCAGTTGCGGACACCAAACAACTCCCAATTGTGCCACGAGTACACACCTATTGCAGCAAGATAGGATCGGTTTCGTAGCACAGTGAGGTCAAGGCCGGTTGCCGTTCGCTGAATGGTGTTCGGAGCATCACGACCAACGATAAGAATCAGGGGTGCGACAACGAGCGCTCCGACACTTGTGGTAGCAATTGCGATTCGCCAGTCGAGTGCGCTTGCAACTACCGAGGAAATGAGAAACGAGAGACCACTACCGAGAGAAAATGTCCCGATGTAAATTCCCATGGCAGTCCCTCGAGCCGTCTCGGCGTACCAATCAGCGACAAAACGCATCCCAGGGACATACACGCCAGCCATGCCGAGGCCGGCGACGAATCGAAGCGCTGTGCCGCTATAGAATCCCGTTGCCAAAATAGCAAACCCAAGACTCGCGACACCTGTTGTTGTTGCACCAACTGCAATTATCCGGCGCGGTGAATAGCGATCAACAAACACTCCAGCAGGGATGATCGCGATAAGGTACCCGGCTTGGAACGCGCCAAAAATGATCCCGGCGTTGATACCCGAAAGTCCCCATTCCTCCACGATAAGGGGGAGGACTGCAGAATAGTTGAACCAGACAAGGATCGAGAGTAATAGAGAGATACTCGCTACAGCAAGCATTCGAGACTGTTCTCGATTCCAAGACATCTGCAACTACTCCATCCTAGACGGACGAATAGATATTCGGGTGGCGGGAGTATTTGCCGAGTCTATGCTATCGTCCTGCTAGGCAAATAACTTAGTTTACGTTATTATATATAAGGAAATAAGATTCTAACAAATTCCATTTAGCATGAGAGGGGCGTCAGCGAAAACAAGTCACCCACGAGAGCCACGAGAACCCCGCAGACCACCAATACACGGTCTCCATCGACGACGTGACCAACGAACTGCTGGCCTGCACCTGCCCGCACCACGCCACCGCAATGCCTTCTGCAAACACATGGCCGCCGTCGAAGACGCAACTGACGACGAGACGCTCGAGGCCTTCCCGTCCGAAGACGAAGACGATGCCGAACCAGAAGACTGCGATTGTGACAGCCTTGGTGACTTCCCGTGCTGGCCGTGCGTAAGAATAGGACGGAAAGAACTGCCAAACTAACCACCGTTTCAGTCTTTTTTATCCATGGCACGCCAGGTGACGTTCTCGGATAGCACCGACCAGCGAACGCTCACAGGATCACAGATTAGGAATGAGACTAGAGATTGGACTATAATAGTTTCACCACTAACTTCGAAGCACATACATACATTTCTACAGTACGTATGGAACAGTTCGTCGGCACTGTCTAGATAAGGATAACAAAGCGACAGTGGTACGATTAAGGGGATTTTTACACTGTTTGTATGTGACTGATTCTTGAGAGTGAGATCGGCTGCACCGTGAGAAGACTGAATTCAATTGCGTCACCAAAAAACCTCGTCATGATGAGACGAGGAGATTCGTTGGCCACTCACAGGAGAGACGTTGAAACGCCACTCTACAACAGAATCGCTTAACTAGACCGTGCCGGTACGACGACAGAGTGCCGTGATCGATAGTTTTCTCGTGCTGTGATGCACCGCATCTGGTCCTCTTAGTCTACCGCTTTGGATTGAACTCCGCTAGTGCTTCGTCAACCATAGATTGTTAAGAGACAATCTGTTAGAGAGGATATGGTAAACAAGGAGTATACGGTTGATCTTTCAGACGAGGAACGCACCGAGCTCGAATCGTTCGTC
>NZ_JBPEHH010000108.1:0-12247 GCF_054177595.1 Haladaptatus ordinarius
GAGCGCGTACCTGGTACCGAGAATTTCGTGAACTTGCACTGATGTGTGCCGTCTACAACATCAAGAAGGCCGCAGAACAGGAGATTCCACTCCCTTCAGGCGATTAAACACGGCCGGTCGAAAGGACTCGTCGGATTCAAACCCACGGCTGTTTTCGATGTGTCTCAGACGGAGGGTGAACCACTTCCCGAATTGGAGACCGAAGCAACGGGCAATGCTGAAAATCTCGTTCCTACTCTTCAAGATGCAGCCGATGAGCTCGGTGTGACGGTTCGCATCGTCGACGCTGACGACTGGGAACACGGCAAGGCAAAGGGTGTCTGCAAACAGCGGAGTCTGTACGACCTCCAGCCCATCGTCGAAGTGAAAGCACGGGCGAATCAGGCGGATCTCGCTGTGACCCTGATCCACGAATACGCGCACGCACTGCTGCACTTCGATATCGACGATGAATGTGAACGAGCGGAACGCGAAATCGAGGCAGAAGCCGTCGCGTACATTGTTGGGCGGTACGTCGGATTAGATACGAGTGGCTCAGCATTCTACCTCGCAGCATGGCAAGACGATGATGCAGACACAATTCAAGATCGACTTGGACGAATCCGGACCACGGCAGCGAAGCTTATCGAGATAGTCGAAACGAGACGCGAGTAAGTGTAGAACCGTCGAACTCGAGTGCCGGATGTGGCTTTATCACCGACCAATGCTCGCTATTCAGGTCGATAATCCGTCAGCCGAATCTTTCCTTCGACTTCGTAGATGTGGCCACGCATGTAGAGTCGTTCGATGATATCTTCGGCCGCTGGCTGCGCAAGCTCCTCACGGTCTTTGAGGGTTGCGTACGCTTGCTCGTACGTGAGCTCTCCCTCACTCGGCAGTGCGTTTGCGAGTGTCTCGAGCGATTCTTGCGCAAGTGATGTGAGTGATGATTGCCGATTCGAAATCATCGATGTGCTCAAAGACACTGACTAACGACGTAAATCCTTGGGACAAGATGACACACGCTCGCCTCATTAGTGGTCTGATGATGTAAGGGAAATACACGGCGTGACAGGATGGGTAGGGGCACAGGAGCCACGCCGTACACTGGGTTACAGTGACTGCAGGTTCCTCTTCGAAGGCGATGAATAAAGAGTTCAGCCAACCGGTGCGGAAGTGAAACGAAACGCTAGCTCACAAAGACGAGTTGCGGCGTACTATGCGCTCATTAGTTAGTATCATATACTAACCGATAGTCACCGTCTAAACACGCACTACTCAAATGATTTCACTAATCGCTCGTATCTACGAGGTCCTCGCCGGCGCGTGCGCCGACGGGACTTCGGTCTCGACGCTCTGTGAGAACAGCGAAGATGCACCTCACGAAAACTCAGTTCTCTACCATCTTCGCACCAAGTTCGACCTGGAGACGATCGAACAAATTGGTAACACGCTCCTCCAGAAGGACATTTTCGACATCCTCCCCGAGCAGGTGGAGGTCGTCGCTGACCTCCACCTGCGGCCCTATTATGGCGACGAAGACGACACCGACGGCCTCTATCACTCGCAAGCGAAGCGTGGAACGACCGCGTTCCACACCTACGCCACACTCTATGCGCGTGTGAAGAACAAACGCTACACACTGGCGGTGCGCCGTCTTACCGACGGTGACACCGCCAGCGGCGTCCTCGCAAAGTTTCTTGGCATCCTTGACGGCCTTGACCTCGGTGTCAAGGCCGTCTACCTTGACCACGAATTCTACGATAGCAAGTGTTTGACGCTGCTTCAGGCACACAACCACGCCTACGTGATGCCGATCGTCCGCTGGGGACGGACGATCAAGCAAGAACTCTCGGAAGGCTGGAGTCGCGTGATTCAACACAGTCTGACGGCGAAACTCGACGGTCACAGCTGGACCGTCGAGTTTCCCGTATACATCGACTGTACCTACCAGAACGGGCGGTACGATGAACACGGTGTGGCGCGTCACGGCTACGCCGCTGACGCGCCGTTTATCGACACGCCACGAGACGCTCGATACCACTACGCGAAACGCTTCGGTATCGAGGCCAGCTATCGACTCTCCGAGCAAAGTATTGCGACGACCTCAACACAAAATCCCGTCATACGGCTGTTGTACGTCGTGGTGAGCTTGCTGTTACAGAACGTCTGGCGGTATCTGCACTGGGAGTACGTGGCGACGCCCCGCCGCGGGGGGCGTCGCCTCTGGCAGTGGTCGTTCAAGGAGTTCATCAATATGGTCCGACGGGCAGCGTGGACGGCCCTCGCGACGCGTCGGGCCGTCCCCGCGAACCGACCACCGGACGACCGGTTTACCCGGTAGTTCCCGACCGGGCTAGCCTGCGGTGTGAGTGGTGACGCTGTCGCGTCGGCGGCAGACCGCCGCCGACAGCGACGGCTCTCCTTCGATTCGTCCCTGATTCTCTCGTCGAGACTGTCAGTGCAATCGCTCCGACACAGAACTCAGTCTTCAGAAACAGTTAGCCGAGGATGCGCTGTGAAGTACTGAGTCTGTTCCATTAGACTGTGAACTCTCTCCCGACGACTCAATCGGAATCCCAACGGGCTGCTAACCCGTTCATGCTCGTAGGCCTAATACGTCTACACGATCACGTCCGAAACCCGGAATCAACACGATTAGAAGATTGTGACCTGAACCTTAGTGTCGCTGGCTATCGCCGTTATTCGCGGTAGTTCCGTGGTCATGATGAATTCCTTCGGCGTGGCCGTCTGGCAGGCGGTCTGCGTGGGCGTGGGGATCCCCCTCGACGAACTCGTGGCCGTCTCGGGCACCGTTTTCGAACGCCGCGACGCGGGCCGTGAGATCGCCGTAGTCGAGAATCTCCCGTTCGATCAGTGACCGTTCGAGCGCGGTTAGCCACTGGCGATAGTAGACCGCCTCCGGTTCGCCGTCCTCCCGGTCGGCGTTCACTTCCTCGACGAGGCGGGTCTGGAACTCCTGCCACGTGAGGGTCTCATCGGCATGTTCGTCAGTGAGAGCAACGGCGAGGGCGAACGCACGGGCCTGCCACGGGGCGTCGAACGTCGGTGCGTCGTCTCCGGGCTCTGGCGTGGAAGCAGTCATACGAGCCGCTCCACCCCTAACATGGCGTTGCGCGTCACGAGGTTCTGGAGTTCGGTCTCGTTCAGCTGATCGGTTCCGGGTGGTCGCTGAGGTAACACCATATACCGAATTTCGGAGTTACTGTCCCACACTTCCAACTCGATGTCGTCGGGAATCTCGGTCTCGAACTCCTCGCGGAGCAGCGTCCGAGGTTCGTCGACGGCCCGCGAGCGGTAAGCCGGCGTTTTGTACCAAGTCGGCGGGAGTCCGAGAACCGCCCACGGATAGCACGAACAGAGCGTACACACCACGAGATTGTGCGTCGTGGGTGTGTTTTCGACGACTCGCAGTTCCATCACTTCGTCGCTGACCTCCACGTCGAGTTGGGCCACTGCCCCGATTCCGTTTTCGAGAAGGCGCTCTTTGAACTCAGGGTCGGTCCAAGCCCGCGCGACTACTTTCGCGCCGATTAACGGGCCGACCTCCTCCTCATACGTGGAAATCACGTCGTCTACGGCATCGGCGCTCAACAACCCCTTCTCGGTCAGCAGTGATTGGAGTGCCCTGGCTCGGGCCTCGGGGTCGTGGTCACGAAGGTCGTTCGTCTCGGTGCTGGAATTGGATGTGTCGGTCATGGTTCGATAAGGTAGCTTTCCCAGAGTTCGATGTGGACGGCGTCGGCATCGGTGTGGTCGGCACCCCAGAGGTCGGCGGCGTCGAATTTGACGTTGTAGAGTGGTTCCGCGCGGTCCTTGCCGTGGGCGCTCGCGTCCGGCAGGACGTGAGTTCCCCGGTGGGCCTGAATCGTTCCTCGGACGCCGCGAATGTACCTCGGACACCGGGTGTGGCCCTTCGGATGATTATTACGGACCTCGACCTCTTCACCGGGTTCAAAAACGGGGTCTTTCGGTTCACGTTCCGATTGGTAGACCTCAGCGACTCCCTCAGCGAGCTCGTCCAGCGACGGACCGGGTTCGTCGGAGTTCTCGGCCTCCCCACGCTCGAACGCTGCTACTCGGTCTGCGAGTTCGTCACGGTCGACGACGCCAGCGTCGAGGAGGAGCGACTCAATGCCTGTGAGCCAGCGCTCGTAGTACGGTTTCTCCAGATAAAATTCGGGGTTGTGCTGTTCGAGCGCGTAGCGGAACTCGTCCAGATTGAACGCACCGCTGGCGATACCGGCGACGAACAGTGCGTAGACGCGTCCCTCCCAGTCTTGGTGAAACGGCGACGCATCGTCGGGTTCGTCCGGTGGGAAGTCGTCGAACCCGTCCATCCCACCGAGATCGTGGATGCCGTCCATAACCCCTCCTCGATGTCGGCGGGGAAAATCCTTATCCAATCGGTAACAAGGACCATTCTCGCCGTTCGATAGCTATCTCGACTTCCGCGGCCTCAAAAAAGACTGAAGCGGTGACTAGTTCGGTAGTTCCTTCCGCTCAGTCTTCACGCAGGGCCAGCACGGGAAGTCACCGAGGCCGTCACAGTCGTAGTCCACTGGTTCGAAATCGTCTTCGTTATCTTCCGAAGGGAAGGCGTCAAGCGTCCTGTCGTCGGTTGCGTTCTCGACGGCGGCCATGTGTTTACAGAAAGCGTTCCGGTGAAAATGATTCAGGCTGGTTTATTTCGGAAGCGTTCAATCAGGTGTTCAAATCCTTCATCCGCCTCGAATACATCATAGTCGTCGTCAGCACCAACGAGGAGCCTTACGTTACCCTCATTATTGTCGCTCTCATTGGCGGCAGCAACGGCATACGCATCTCCAATCGACGGACTATACACAGCTTTTAGCTCCGATGCGAATTCCCACAGTCCATCAATCTTGTATTCGACTACACCCATTGCTTTGAGGTCCCCGATATGGGCGTCCGCTCTCTCTGGTGAACTCAGACGAGCCGCTATGTAGCGAAATTCTGCGAGGTTGATGGTCGTGACGTATCCGTCGATTTCACCATCGTACACCCGATCAAGATAGTCTTCAACTTCGTCTGCTCCAGGCTCATCGAAAGCAAACGCGATGAGTGGTTCGGCGTCAAATAGTACCTTCATTCATCGGTCTCCGACAACCCATGCTTTTTCTCTTGCTTCCGTTTGTCTTGCTCTCGCTCTTCTCGGAGCAATTCAGAGGCCGACTGCTCACCTTCGTCGGCTTCGGACGGTGCAAGTGCGCCTCGAATCTCAGATGGACGTTTTACTGGTCGAATCACGACTTCTCCCTCTTCATTTTCGACGAATCGAACTCGTCCTGGTGTGTCGATGTGGAGCTTGTCACGGTATTGTTTCGGAATCGTCGCCTGTCCCTTGCTCGTAACAGTGACGGTGGTCCCGTCTTCAGCGTCGCTCATATGTAATAAGTGGTCATCGAAATACTTGAATCTTTGTAATACGAATTTAGAGTAATACAATAATATCCACATACACTCATTCGGTACTACATGCCTACTTGATTGAAAAGAACTGAAACCGTGGTCAGTTCGGCAGTTCCTCCCGTCCCGTTCGCACGCACGGCCAGCACGGGAAGCCACCGAGGCCGTCACAGTCGCAGTTGTCTGGTTCGGCATCGTTGTCGTTTTCCGAGGGGAAAGCGTCAAGCGTCCTGTCGTCGGTTGCGCTCTCGACGGCGGCCATGTGCTTGCAGAGGGCATTTCGGTGGTCGTGGTGCGGACACGTACAGGCCATCAGGTCCTCGGTCACGTCGTCCATGGAGACCATCTATTGGTGGGCTGCGGGGTTTTCGGGGCTCTCATTGGTGACGTCGATGAGTTCGGGGGTTGTTATCTGGCATATTTATCAAAGAAAAATATCGTCCGTGAAAAGAATCCTTGGGTAGCATTTGTTTCAAAACACGGTTGTTATTTATTGCTGGCTCTGAGGGCACGTGTGACGACAGTTGAATCACCTTTTGACGAAGGTTTAGAATTAGCAACTAGTGGGTACCGAATTACTGTCGATGAGGGTCGTGATTCATTTTTTGCGATCTGTATCGAAGAACCGGATAATGAGACGGCGTGGATCATGTCAGATACCGTCCGATCACTGGAGAAGATGCAGTAGACCTTCAAACTCACCCCCAGAGCTATCGATACGTATTGGCGCCTCGAGCAACCGATCAATCACCAGTGCTGTCGTGACGGGGGTGGCCGCGGCCAACGTGATGAGACCCAGAATAGGTAAGTAAATGACAAAACCATTTACTACACAACCGAAGGCTGAATCGAATCCACAAGCATCCGACTCACCACCACTATCGGTGAGTATTATCGAGGCGGTTCATGCACAAACTGAACAAGAGCGCGACGACTTACCACCACTTTACGATGTCCTCGACCCAGACGCGCTTGTAAATTTGTTCACTATTACGGCGGGCGAAACAGAGCGAACCAATGGCGAGGTTCGCTTTCGCTATGCTGGCCAGTGGGTAACGGTGGCCGCTGGTCATAGCATCACGGTTGAGTCACTCGACTAACAGGGGCTTGTTCTGCGTACTTGTTATACTGGTTGCTGAAGGACCGGCAACCGGTGAGACGACCGAGCGAACTACTACCGTCGTACAGTGAGCGGAAGACCGAGTACACCAATGCACCGGTAGTCGAATGAGAAAATGGCTTGATGGAAAAATATCACGTCTCATCTGCGTCGCTTAACGACCCACATCAGAGTGTCTCGACGCGAATCCGCCTTGCAGTGGTGAGTTTGTGACCGCTGATGATGGCCGGGGGACAAACGTCACATCAGTACTGATTCGACAGAGGCTGACCCAAATCGGTTTGTGATGGACTCCTCCCCACCGCCCAACGGATTCCAATTTTGAGTAACGGACAACGGTTATAAACTCTCGAGCCAATCACAAAAAATCGTCTCTCCAAGGGATCACAGATGACCTTCCTGTGCAGAGTTTCAAACTTTACAATTATTTTTCATTTAGTTAATATTATAAGCGTGAAATATGGGACAATAAAATGCTTTTCGAACCTCCATTCCGTTCACATATACTACAGGGTCCAATTAACTAATCCATATTGAACGAATAATATGGTGGTTGCATATGAAAACGACACGGAGAAAACTGCTCACACTGCTGAGCAGCACGGCCGTAATCGGGAGTTCAGGGATGACAGCAGCAAGCGGAAAGCCGGCGAAAGGACGCATAAGGAAGCTCGGTCACTCCCTGCTCAGTGATCCACCAGGCGGCTACACTGAGGGAGACGTTCGCAGTGACGGTCAGTATGCTCTCACGGGGAGCTTCTTCGGGACGGGCGGTAGCTTCCTCGTTGACATCACCAACCCAACTGACCCGACACAGGTTCACCAACTTCCATCGTCCGCAAATGTACGGAACGCAGATGTGAAATTCGGCCGACGCGACGGTCTCTACTACCGTTCGCAGGAGCCAAACACGAGCGACGCGGAGTTCGACGGCGTCGAGATCATCGACTACGGCTACGCGGATGGAACGCCGGAGAATCCAACCATCCTCGGAACCCTCGACTCGGGGTCGACCCACAATCTGTTCCCGCACCCCACCGAACCCTACGTCTACACCACCGAGCACCACGGAATGGGTGTTTTCAACGTGAGCGACCCCACTGACACCTCGTTCATCGGCACCTTCGGCCCGGAAGCCGACCTGCACGATATCGTCGTCGACCCCGAGAACGACCTTGCACACCTCGCGTTCATCGGCGGCGGCTTCGACGGTTACGTCATCATGGACGTCAGCGATCCCGCGAATCCAGAGACTGCAGGGAGCTTCAGTTACGAGGGCCTGCCGACCTACGAGGACGTCCCGCTCGGCGAGGAAGGATTCCAGAACTGCCACTACGCCAACTACGACCCCGGGCGTGGCATCGCCGTCGTCGGCGACGAGATTGGCCATGGGAAACCCGGCGGTAAGCATATCTTCGACATCGGCTGGGGCGACGGCTCCGTCGCAGATCCCCAGCCCATCGGATACACACCGTCCCCTAACGCCGAGTATCAGGGCGATGATCCACTTGAGACCTACGACTGGACGACGCACAACCACGATATCATCTCGAAGGGGAACAACTCCCTGCTCGTCGACGGCGCGTACCACGAAGGGACGGTCGTCTGGGACATTAGCGACCCGACCGACCCCACGTTCGTCGACCAGTACGAAACAGACGACGCGGCCGACCAGGCGCAGGGCCCAGTCTGGCTCGGCGACGCTCCGATGGCGTGGGGTGCGAACTACAACGCCAAGCGCGATCTCACCGTCGTGTCCGACATGGTCACCGGCGTCTACGTCTTCAAGGTCACGCCTGCTGCCTCGAAGGGAGGGAAATGATTATGCGCGACTCCCGAAGACGCGATTTTTTGAAGGCGACCGGCGCGCTCAGTTTCGCCGGGTTCACTGGCGTCGCGAGCGCAATGCCGCGGAGTGGAACCGACGACACGCTCCGCCTCTTCAGCGAGGTGGCGGTCGACGGGTCACTCGAAGTCTCCACGCAAGGGAACTATGCCTACGTTGCGACGGGCAACGGTCTCGCCATCGTTGACTGGCGGAATCCGACTCGACCGAAAGTCGTCGGGTCGATGACCGCCTCTGACCCTGCAGGTAGCGTCCTCGACGCCAAGGTCGAGGACGACCTTGTGAGCCTCGCGAGCAACGGTGGGCCAGGCATCACGCTCGTGGACGTGAGTGACCCGACCGACCCGACCGAAATTGGATTCGTGGACGTTGGTCACCACATCCACAACAATTTCCTGGCGGACGGCTACGCCTACCTCACCGTCAACGAGTCCGGCGACGCCCCATTCAGCGAGGCCCGCACCACCATTATCGACGTACGCGACCCATCGAATGCCGAGGTCGTCGGCGAGTATCGGCTCAAGGACGACTTCCCCGAGTTCGCCATGGGCGGCGTGAGTCCGTGTCACGACATCTACGTCCAGGACGACGTCCTCTACCAGGCGTTCTGGGACGCGGGCGTGGTCGTCGCCGACGTGACCGACCCTACCAATCCACAACTGCTCGCTCAGTTCGGGAACGCACCGATGGCAGACACACCGATGGGCGATTCGTTCCCCGTGGAGCGATACCTGACCCGCCCCGGTAACGCTCACTACGTCCAGCCGTCGCCCGACGGCAACCTCGTGTACGTCGGGGCGGAGACCTTCCCTGGCGACTTCGTCGAGACCCCCGACAACGACGACTATGGAGGCATCACGATCTTCGATGTCTCGGACTACGACGACCCGCGAAAACTCGTTCGCATCGCGCCGCCAACCGTCGATGCATTCCGGACGTCACACAATTTCGACGTCACGTCGAACCGCCTGCACGCCTCGTGGTACAACGGTGGTGTGACGGTTCACGATGTCAGTGACCCTACGAACCCCGAGACGATAGCGGGCTACCACACCGACAGCACGTCGTTCTGGGGCGCGGAAGCGGCTCGCGGTTTCACCGTCGCGAGTGACATCGGCGGCGGTCTCGTGTTCCTCCACGAAGATCGGGGCCGGATGGACTCGCCCGGCTTCGACGGCACCGGTCGTCCCGACTCCCCCGGGATGCGCTGAGAGAATCACTCGAACGGTATCGCTCGCTAAATTCCTCTTCCCATTCCATCATGGACAATACTCACCACTTCACTCGACGAACAGCACTGAAGACCGCGGGACTGCTCGGGGCGGCCGGATTCACCGGCGTCGCGAGATCCCGCAGCCCCAATATCCACAACGAAAACGACGGCCGACTCCGCCTCTTCAGCGAGGTGGCGGTCGACGGCGCTACCGAAGTCGTTACCCAAAACGGTTGGGCGTACGTCGCTACCGGCGACGGCTTCGCGGTCGTGGACTGGCGGACTCCAAACCGTCCGGAACTGGTAGGGATGTGGGACGCGCCGGGAACCGGTATCGCCGATGTCAAGGTCGATGGCGACCTGCTCGCAGTCAGCACGCAAGGCGGCGAACACGACCACGGTTCGGGCGAGGACACCAACGTCGACCCGGACGCCCAGATTGGCACCCACCTCTACGATGTAAACGACCCGACCGACCCGAGGTACCTCAGTACGTTTCAGGTGCTCCCCGAGGGAGTCCACAATGCCCATCTCGTCGGCGACATCCTGTACATCGCGAAGGAAGCTCCGTTCGACGAGAGTGCACTCATCATCGTGGATGTGAGTGACCCTGCGAATCCCGCAGAACTTTCGCGGTGGGTTCTCGAAGAAGTTCACCCCGAGCTCGACTCGGTGACGAACTTCGTCCACGACGTCTACACTCAGGACGGCTACGCCTACCTCGCGTACTGGGACGCCGGTTGCCGCATCCTCGACGTGAGCGATCCGACAGACCCAGTCGAGGTCAGTTGGTTCGGTCAGACCAAGAACGCCGATAAGGGCATGGACGGGGACCCCTGGTCACGGGTCTTCAGTTCCCCCGGGAACGCCCACTACGTCCAGCCGTCACCCGACGGCGACCACGTCTATATCGGCGCAGAGACGTACGCTGGCGAATCCGGCGGTATCACAGTCTTCGATGTCAGTGACTTCGATGAGCCCCGGCAGGTCGCTGAAATCGAGGCCGAAGACCGAAATCCGGGCATCTTTCCGGATACGTCCCACAACTTCGACGTCACGGCAAATCGCCTCTACACGTCGTGGTACAACGCCGGTGCTCGTGTATACAACATCACGGATCCATCGAACCCCAGGCAAACCTACGAGTACGACCCCGATGGGTCGTCCTTCTGGACCGCTGTCCGTGCTCGTGGATTCACCGTCGTGAGCGATATCGGTGGCGGCCTCGTGTTCCTCCACGAAGATCGGGGCCGGATGGATTCACCCAGCTTTGGCGGTGTGGACTCCGTTCCTCACCACGACCGCAAGCGCCGACGGGAGCGCTGATTGGACAAGAATGACCCAGACCAGACTGTCGAGGCGTCAGATACTACAGGCTGCTGTGGCTTTCGGTGCCACTGGAGCAGTTCCCTTGGATAGCGCAGAGGCCGCGGAATCGACGCCGGATCTGGATATGTTCGTCCAACCGCTCCCGATTCCGACGGTTCGCGAACCGGATGGCGAACGCGATGGCGCAGACTACTACGAGATACCGATCCGGGAATTCGAACAGAAGGTACACCCGGATCTCCCGGCGACCACGTTCTGGGGTTTCGACGAGACTGTCCCAGGGCCCATCATCAAGGCAATGCGCAATGAGCGGATCAAACTCCGCTTCGACAACACCGCCCTCCCCTCGGAACATCTCTTCGAAATCGACGAGCGGGTCGTCGGCACTTCCCCCGAGGACTACCACGACTACGATGGCCCCGTCCCAGACGTTCGAACGGTAGTCCATCAGCACGGGCTCAACGTCGAGTGGCAGAGTGACGGGCAGGCAGCTGCCTGGAAGTCGCCAGATGGGGTCACCGGCCCGCGGTTCGTCAAGCACGTTCACGAACTTCCGAACCGCCAGCCCCGGATGACCGCGTCGTACCACGACCACGCGCTCGGCATCAGCCGGCTGAACACCTATGCTGGGATGAGTGGGTTCTACATCATCGAGAGCCAGCGGGAGGCGCAACTGAACCTTCCGAGCGGTGAGTACGACGTCCCGCTGATGCTCCAAGACAAGAGATTCGAAGCGGATGGGTCCCTCCAGTACCCTCATTCGTTCGTGCCGAACTTCGCAGGCGATACAGCCGTCGTCAACGGCGCCGTGTGGCCGTACATGGAAGTCGAACCGCGCCGATACCGCTTCCGGCTGGTCAACCAGTCGAACGGTCGGACGTTCGACCTCGCGCTGACGAACAACCACGGTGAACGACACGATAACCACGGGGAGGATGTCCCCCTCGTGTACCAATTCGCTCCCGACCAGGGGTTCCTCGAGGATGTCGTTTCCGTCGGGCCAGGTGGCGACCTCGAGTCGCTGACTCTTGCCCCGTTCGAGCGGGCCGAGGTCGTCGTCGACTTTTCCGGCCACACTGGCGAGACGTTTACCGTCACCAACGATGCCGCGTTCCCGTTCACTGGCGGTCAACACATGGACGGAGGGAACGGCGGGCACGACGATGACGAGGAGGGATTCGACATCCACATTCGGTACTTCCCATCGAGTCAGTGGATAGTCACGACTGACGGGGTTAGATTCTCAGGAAGCGTCTGGATGGGTGATTATGAGATTTCTCTACCATCCAGACACTGTTCTTACGGCTGC
>NZ_JBPEHH010000109.1:0-11799 GCF_054177595.1 Haladaptatus ordinarius
CAACATATTCACGCCCCATCACAGCATCCAAGACAGTCTTCGTCTCATTTCGCGGTCTTTACCGTGTGAGGCGCAGCTTTTGCCGATGCAGTTATCGAGAGAGTGGACAACTAGCGATATTAAATAAATCGTTTTATTAGTCATTTCTCCAACAGACGAATATACCGGGGATGTTGAAGAGTTTTCCAAAACTATTTTCCCAATATATCGGTAGCTTCTGTGATGCCACACTTGGAGAGCATCCTCGCGACTTCAGAATTCACGTAATGACATGGACGACGTGCAGTAGTGAGACGACTGGTCGTTGCGACTGTCCACAAGCAAGACACCTCGAAGATGGATGTAGCCGAGTAGTACGGTCGCTGCCGCAAGACTTTTTGATTGAATCCGGCGATTTGAGGAGTACGCGACTCAAAAAGTAGCCAGCGGCAAGTCCCGCTCTGGTCGGCAATCGAAACTCGACCGTGATGATAGAGCCGAGGTCCACCATCTGTTACGTGAGCCACCTCCAAAAATCGGATACGACGCTGAGGAGTGGAGTCGATCCCTCGCTTAACGACTGTTGGACGAGTAGTTCGATGCCCTCACCTATTCGCGCGCGAGTGCTTATAGGCTACTTTCGATTATTGAGTAAAGTAATTTGAAACACAGGGTCATTTTCGACGTGTTAAGAGATGGGGCATCGATATCGGCTGTGATCACAAAGAGACGATTGCAGAGAGTTAGGTACGATTACTGGGCGACCTTGATGCCACTCTTCGAAAGCAGTCGAAGTGGTGATGTTGCGGACCACGAGCCAGGCGAGTTGCCGAGATTCACTGTTTAGACAACACGAATTATTCATCACATCGAAGGAGACAGCTGACAGACACCGTTCACAGTCGCCGCAATCAAGAAGTACGACGTTGTAGGCCTTCCCATGGGGGACGAGAGGGAATGGTGGAAGGAAGCGGTCGTTTACCAGATATATCCGCGGAGCATCTACAATTCGAACGAGGATGGAATCGGCGACTTGCCGGGCATCTGTGAGAAAGTCGACTACCTCGACGATCTCGGCGTCGACGTGGTCTGGCTGAATCCAGTGTACGACTCCCCACTCGTCGATGGCGGCTACGACGTTCGCGATTATCGTGCAATACACGACGACTATGGGACGATGGACGACTGGGAGACACTGCGAGATGAACTCCACGACCGAGACATCCGTCTCATCATGGATATGGTCACCAATCACACGTCAGACGAACACGAGTGGTTCCGCAAGTCTCGTCGAGAGGAAGGAAAGTATCGAGAGTACTACTGGTGGGTCGACGGTGACTCGGACAGTCCCCCGAACAACTGGGAGTCCTTTTTCGGCGGGCCAGCGTGGAGTTACGACGACCAGCGCGAGGCATGGTATCTCCATCTGTTCGACCAGAAGCAACCCGACCTCGACTGGCGAAATCCAGCCGTCAGGGAAGAGCTATACGACGTAATACGTTGGTGGCTCGAAAAAGGGTGTGACGGGTTCCGTTTCGACGTTATCAATCTTATCTCCAAACCATCGGCCCTCCCGGACGGCGGCCCCGATTCGAATCAGAAAGGTCGTGAGCACTTCATCAACGGCCCACAGGTACACGAATACATCCAAGAGATGTACGAACAGGTACTCCGTGACTACGACATAGTGACGGTGGGATCGCCTTGTACGGGACGCCGCGTGCAAAATAGGCCTCGGTCGTTCTGACGCCTGCGTCAGTAGCCTGTTCGACGACGTCATCAATTATATCCTGTGCGGCATCTTCGAGTGATGGGAGTATGTTTCCGACCTCGTCTTCTGCTGTGAGTGTATTCACGTCGATGACGTAGAGCGTATGTAACGCAGCGTCATACGTCGTTGCGAGTTCGATGGCCAACTCGACGGCTCGCTCAGCGCCTTCGCTCCCATCTGTCGGCACGAGAATGTTTTCGTACATGCACGATAGCGTTCGGTAACCTCATAGTTAATGATTTGTCCACGTATCCCAACGTTGATGGTCGGTTCTGTCTGACGTCTCCGACGCTGGCAGTCGATATTGGATGTCACAGCCACCTAGGTGACGAATGTTATCTAGGGCAAGACGATGTCCAGTAACGCGACGACGATACCGGCAACTGCCATCCGAACACCGGACACGTACCAGTTCTGATTCGAAATCGATCCCATGTAGGCACTGAAAATGAAGAGCAACCCGACGCCAATCATCACTGCGAACACGGTCGCGAGAAAAAGCGTCAGAACCGTATCGACGAAGAGAAACGGCGTTACTGGGAGAAGAATTTCGATGACAACTGGACTTCAATCTCCTCGTCCCCTTGCTGTGGTGGATCTCACGCTCATCTACTCCCGACTGAACTATCCGGACATCGACCGGGCCTTCTGGATGCCCTCCATTCCCGTCCTTCCCGTAGTGGGCGTTCTGGTCAATCTCGCGCCTATCTCGAATCTGCCATCGGTCAGGGTCGTCGTCGGTGCCGCACTCACCATCGGACTCCTCGTTGTGTACCTCGTCTGGGGGGTGCCCGATGTCGAAGAGCTTGGTGAGTAGGTCGTCTTGCCCAGCGTTCCCGGTCGACCGAACAGTAGCCCGGGGTCGCAACGGGCGGAGAGCCCGAAGAAGCGGCGCCAGACCGATTCAGCATTCTCGTGGCGCTCGCACGACCAGAGCGGGCGGCTCCCTACGTGCAGCTCGCGGCGATGCGTCGAGGGCAAGACGTCGAGCCACTGGTGCAAGTGCTCAACGTCACCCAAATTCCCGAGCAGACGCCCAACGAGATGGTTCGCGAGACAGCCCAGAAACGGGCCGCGCGAATCGAAGAGTATCTCTTCCTCATCTACCGCTATCTCCGACGCCACCTCGGGAAGCGGCGTGCATTTCGCCGCGTCATCGAGACTCCCCGGTGAAATGGAGGAGTAGTCGCTCCGGTGGTTCGAGAACCCGAATTCTTCTCGTGAGGAGAGACGAGACACAAGTCGTCATCGTCACTCTTGACGGAAGTGATTGTACAACCGTGCGAAGAGATACCCACCAGTGAGTGCGTCAAAAAACGCCCAGACGGCTCCGATAGCGAGTCCGGAGATAGTTTCGTTATATCCACGATACACGTCGGCGAGGAGCCGTTCCCACCGTTTGCCCCACCCAATCCGAGCGGTCAGACCGAGAACGACAACTGCACCCGCCCAGAGCATTCCACATGCTACTCCAAACGCCCACGGGTCAAGTCGAGACGTTTCAGAAGTCATTGGTGCGGATACGATGACGAGTAGCTTAAAAATTGGGCGACAAATCTCCTCAGTCCAGCGAACGCTCCGACTTGAGGAGACTGTGTCGACATCCCATAATGCCATATGACACCAATCTACAGCAAGTTCTGTGGTTTTGGACACGGAACGCTCTATATCGATTTGGCTGAAATTTTGGACGTATCGTCTCGTAGCTCTCGGAACTCGTCGAACTGGGAATGCTCGGAAGGATTGTTGTCGAAACGTTACAGTGTGCCAAAACTATTTACTTAAAAATCTTGTCGTTTTCTGTGAAGTCTAACCTGGAGAGCACATCGGCGACTGACCTCCAGAAGGTACTCGATGCTGTAGACGACGTGTAAGCGACGGAGCGGCTCCTGATTGCGATTGCCTCCAAGGGCGTCTCACAAAAGGAGCTAGCCGAATGGTACGTGCTCTCCCGCAAGACCGTTTCTCACTGGGGCCACAGATTCGAAGCAGTCTCCGTCCGGACGCTCGTGAGAAGTCCCGCCCAGGTCGGCCACCGAAACTCGATCGTTAGCAACGATACGAAGTCACTCAATTACTCCGTGAGCCAACTGCAAACGCCGGATTTGATGCCGAAGAGTGGAGAATACTACCCGTGCGACGCCTTTTGGACGAGCAATTCGAGATCACCTATTCGCGCACGAGAACCTCCAAATCACTTCGAAAATTGGGTAATATATTTTGAAATATATTACCATCATTAGACGAGGTGAGAGACACACCAGTTCTTGAGTCCGACAACCGTTGCTAGCTCGGATCGTCCGTTCAACAACGGGTGCAGTCGGTGGTGAAGCGACTGTGTGCTGAGGCTGACTTGGATGTCGACGATGGGTGCTAAAACCGCACGGTGCTCGTGGTGGACTCGGTGACGAGTTGTAACAGACGAATCCGACCGATACACAAGCGGCGCTGCGCCACTCGTCGATTGCAATCACGCAAAGAGCTACTTGCATATCGAAGCGGGTGATCAGTGATGTGTTCGATAGCACGCGAGGGGGAGAGGATGGTTGCCACGGAATGCTTTGTCGACCCTGAAGTCACGGGGTTGTTTTGGGCCTTTCTCAGGAGGGAACGCACTGTTCTTCTCATCACCACATTCATCGTCGTCCTCACTAAGCCCAGGAACGTACGAGAAGTCGTTACCGTGGCCTCGTGACCTAACTTCGGCGGGGTTGTCGAGATGAGCTCTGGCTCTTCGATGCACCGTTCCAGTGCTTCGATATCGGGTGAGACCCCGAACTTATTGCGGGTATAAGATATCACTCGTTGCGTGGATACGCTTATAAACTCCGTTCGAGTGCCGCGAGTTGTTCGTCCGTTCGATCGAGGTCACGATACAAATCGAGAAGCGGGTCGGGGTCGATATAGAGGAACGGACCCCTCGTCGTCATCTGCGCGAGCGGATCGCGTCCCTGTGCCTCGGCAGGCCGCTGGTCGTGCCAGTCCTGCGAGACGTTCGCTACGAGCCACGCGTCGAGGCGGCTTCGCATCTCGCCGGCCAGTTCAGGTCGCTCTTGAATCAGGTTCTCTGTCTCCGATCCACATCGCTGCATCCGGGATAAAGAATCTAGCGCACACGGCAGGGAAAATAGCGAACTTCGTAATATACGAGAACGGGTATGGAGTGTATGCAGACCAAGTCAACGCGACAGCGACAGAAGAACCACCAATGCCGGAATTTGCGAAGATTCCACTTCACGCCACTGCCGGAGGGAAAGCGATCTTAGCCTACCTTTCTGAGGAGGAGCGAGAGATGGTTATCGAAGAGTACGGGCTTCCTGCAGTGACCGAGAAGACGATTACCGACCGCGAGGCGCTGGAGAGTGAACTGCAATCTATAAGCGATCGACGCGTCGCATTCGACCGTGAGGAGTGCGCGTCCGGGTATCAGTGCGTTGGCTCGCCTATCGTGGATTCGAGTAATCGAGCCATCGGAGCGGTCAGCGTGACAGGGTCCATACAAGAGATGACGGGCAAACGGTTCGAAGAAGATATCACGGGACTCGTCGTGAGCACGGCAAAGTCCATCGAAAACGATTATCGCACGGCGTAGCTTGTGTCCGACTACGACCACGAAAATGGACGAACGGATTATGGTTCTCCGTTCTTCCAGAAATACTATCGTACACCTGTATCGTTTGATGTAGAAGCTCTAATACCACAGAGCGGGACGTGGGTTTTCACCCATCGTGAACGCGTGTTCGCTATGTCCCTCTACTCGGGATGCACCACCAGTCTCAGTGGAGTCGGTAAACCCGGGCAGAGCAGGAGGAGGTCACAGTCAAAGCGACGTGTTCTTCGACTGCGGGTGCGAGCAATTACGAACACGATGCGTCAGAGAGCTAACTTGAGAGGTCAAATCTACCGCGAATTACAGTGCACGCAGAACGCCAAAATCGCAACTCCCGGTAATAGGTCTCTGAGAAGGGTCGCGGAGTGAAGCGTAGCGTCATCGCGTGTTCGTTCACGAAGGACGAACGTCTTGTACTCGCATCGGATACGTTCGAATCCGATCCCCCTCGTTCTCTGACATTGGTCCGAAGCAGTGCGAGAAATTGAAATTTGACTTAGATTTCGGTCACGCGTTCGTATTCGTCGTCGAGGGCTGCCGCGTCCTCGGGGAGCAATGCAGCGACGAGGTACCCCGCGTGCTCGCTGAAGTAATCGACGAGCATTGCGATTCGATTCGAATCGATCGCTTCGAGCGAGTCGAGGAGAATGAACGGCACTTTCTCGTATACGTCGTGCACGAGATAACCCGCGAGCGCGAAAACGAGACCGGTGACTTCTCGTTCGCTCTCGCTGAGATGGTCGATCGTATCCTCGTACGTCGTTCCGGACTCCGTACTGCGAATCACGTGCAAGTTGAAGACGGTTTTCGTGACTTTCCTTCGCCCCTCTCGGACGTCCCGTTGGACGCGATCGATCCAGATGCGGTCGAGATTTTCGTAGTCGAGGATGTCGAGAACGGTCTCCATATGGCCGTTGAACTGGTCGACTGCATTCGCTTCGATCTGGTCGATACGAGTGCGCAGGTCCGCGAGTTCCTCCTGAATCGCTTCTCGTCGTGTCTCGAGTTGCTTTCGCTCGTCTAATTGAGACTCGATGGACTCGATTTCGGCTTCCACGTTTTCGAGATCAGATTCGAGTCGGCCCAGTTCGAACTCCAGCTGGTTCGCCTCCTTGTGAAGGTCTAGCACGTCACTGTATTCCTCTTGCTCGCATTCTTCGACTTCCTGTTCGAGCGTTTCGATCTCGTCCGTGAGTTCCGTCCGAGTCTCACGGAGTTCTTCGAGACGAGTCCTGCGCTCTTCGAGTTCGGATTCGAGTTGGCGGAGCTGTCGTTCCGTTCGCTCACGCTGACGCTGTGTCTCTTCGAGCGTTTGCTTTTCGTCTCTGAGGTCAGTTATCTCGGCGTCGAGTGACTTGCGCTCTGTAAATTTCTCCTGTCGAAGTTCGCGAAGCCGGTCGACGGTCTCCTCGATAGTTTGTTTTTCAACCTCCGACCCACACGTCCAGCAGACGACCGTCTCCGTGTCATCGACGAGTTGGTCGGTGACAGATTCGTTCGATGCTGACGGCGCGGACACGTCGTCCCCTTGTAGCGCGTTCAGTAGCTCGGGACTCGTCCCTTCGAGCATCTCTTCGTTGAACTGGATAATCGACTGGAGTTCAGACATCGTCGAATCCAGCCGTTGTTTTTGCTCACGGCGTTGTCGGATTTCGTCTGATAGCGTATCGATTTCGTCGACGTGCGTTTCCGAAAGGTCAGTTTCCTCTGCTTCGAGTTCGGTCACTTCGTCCTCGACTGCCTCGATGCTGTCTTCCTCCGTCGAAATCTTGAATCGAATATCTTCGAGGCGTGAGCGAGTGTCGCTTAGCTCGTCGAGTTTCTCCTCGAGTTCGGCCTTCTCGGCTTTCGTCTCACCGATATCTGCGTCTGCGGCTTCTAGTTCCGCTTCTTTGTCCGCAAGTTCGTTCCGTTTGTCCTCGATATCCGTTTCTAGCTTTGTTCGTTCTTCTTCGAGGCCAGGGAGTTCCTTCTCGAGTGACTCGAGCTCAGAAATCTCCTCGTCGATCTGACGTTTCTCAGACTCTAGCTGTTCGATTTCGGCCTGAATCGCGTCCGTATCGACGGGCCGCATGATGAGGTCACGAAGGTCGTCGCCGCGTGCAACAGCACGTCGGGCCTTGTTCGACTCGAGCAGGAATGCGAACAGGTCCGCGAGTTCGGAATCGTCCAGATATGGCTCGCCACTCATCGTGACCGTCCCGTTCTGACGAGTGAGTGTCCGCGTAAAGGTGTCGTCACCGATCGTTAGTTCGACCGTTCCTTCGTCGGCATCGGCTTTCAGTGACGACTGGTCGCTTCCGAGCGCCGCCATAATCGCCTGGAGGAACGACGTTCGATTCGTCGCGTTGCGGCCGGTGAGGGCGGTTACACCCGGTGAAATCGTAACCTTCGACTCGTCGATGCCACCGATGTTTCGGACACTCAGGGTGACCTGGGCGAAATCGTGCTGCGCTAATTTCATACAGATGCTTGTGCCTCTTCCGGTATAAAGGGACCTTATTCGGAGGCGGGGTATCACGACAGTCTCGCTGTGGTGATGGACGAGCTATTCGACGTTTCGACACGGGGACGTGAGTTACTCAGTTTCAGGAGGACAGTCACAGCCACCTTCTTGAAAGAGTTCATCGACAGAGTAGGAATTTCCACACGTATTGCAGACGACGCGGAGGTCGACGATCAGTTCGAAGTCACCGAGAGTCATCTCCCCCGCTTTTTCGAGATCCTCGAGCGTCGTTTCTGTGACCGCTACGGTCCGGCTTCGTAGTCGTTGAATCGTCTCGAATCCTTTTTCCAGTCGCTTCCCCTCTTTGTCCTGAGAAGGGTACTCGGCCTTCCGATATTTAGTGAGGAATGTATGGATGGCTTGATGAGAGACGAAGTCTTGTTTGAGTTGCTCGACGGTAAGCCCATCACGTTCGAGTGCGTTTTCTGTCTCTGTCTGCACCCCTTTACTGACGTCGTCACTCGTCAATAAGCGATACGTGTTTTCGACTTCTCCATCGAGAGTCGACACGCCCGCGTCATCTAAGGCGGCTCGAAGGACCTCTTGATTGAATACATCAGCTAGTTGCCTGAGACTGTACTGTTCGTCGGCAGCTCCGGTCCAGTACGTCTCCAGCGTGTCTCCCATGCCCGTTAGCCCGTACTCGTTGATAACTCGTTGCACCTTGCTCGTTTTTCCCGTTGACTGATTTTCACTCATGGCTCTTCCGTGCGTTTTCTTGGTCGCAGCTTAGGTCTGAAGTAACAAGACACTTTTCGTTCTCAGTCCATCTTCGGTCGAACGTGGGGGAGAGGGATGGATGGCGAGGGGTGGCTAAAACATTACACCCCTATATTTGTAATCATCAACTGATCCTGGTAAGCGAAATATCGGGCACAAAAGTGGTGGTATCGAGTTCGAATTCGATTGCGGGGGCGAATCGGGAAGCTAGCGTCCCCGATGATGCGTTCGATGCAGCGGGACTCGAGACGACTGACAGTACCCGCTCGAACTGGGCGATGAGTTTCGGCTCTAGCGACGACCGATTGGAGGCCGTGCGGTCGGTCTACAGGTTGATTGATAGCTCTCCGCTACGACAAGCGAGTCTTGAACCTGCTCAATCTCTCTTTGTGCAGAAGAACCTCTTTCACTTCGTCAAACAAGCCGTCTCGATAGTCTGAAAGCTTTCTGATGCTGCGGTGATAGATATCAGCCATCCAGCCGGCAACTGATCACTAAGCACCTTTAGCTGGCAGTCGTCGACCACTGAATACCTGTCAGCCTTCGTGAGGAGCGTGGCCGCAGCAGCACCCTTCGCGACTCCGGCATAGAACGTCGACGACTCGACGAGCAAGTGGACGACACCGAGAAGCGTCCTCTCCGATGCCTTCCCGGTCGTATTGGTGGACTCATTATCGAGATGGTTGGTAAGACAGAACCCGCATTTTGTTCGGTCAGCTGGGATCGATGCACCATAGGAACGGCACTCCCTCCTAACATCTTTGTGAGCCAGCGCACTCAATTGTTGTCGTGTGTACAACATAAGCCATAATCGGCCCATGTAGGATTGAACTCGATCCCATGACGCTAGTCAAGTAAAGTGATACTTTGGCATATATTCCTGAAGTGAATCACAGTACCTGACCAAACTAATCAGAATACTGTACAATCTTAGTTTCATCTTGTGACTGTGTCTCCTGTCCGAGATCATCCGTAAATAGGAGTCCGCGCACCGAGTCAGAGTCAAGCACGTATTCCGGAGGTTCGACGTACGAACCCGTCTTAGAGCGCTTTACGAATGTCATGTACTCCAGTAATTCACGCAGTCCTGTCACAGCATAGCCGATATTTTGGGTCTACTTCACCTCGCCGACGAACACATGTATAAGCTCGAATTCACCAATCCCTCCCCTATCATGACGTTCGGGAATAATATCGTGGTGACCATCCCAGAGCGCATCGCACCCACTGTGATTGAGGAGTTTCTGTGAGAGTGACTGCCATCGCGAGAGCACTTGGTTCACCCGAAACAGATACCCATCCGGTTCCACCGCATCAGGGTCTAACGATTCACGGAACGTGAGGTACTCACCAGTCGCGTCGTGCGAGATCAGAAACCACGACCTACAATAGTACCAGCTGAACGATGGCTCTGCATCGCTCGGTGTACTGGTTTGTGTGTGATATTCTTGCCGCAAATGCTGATACATTTCGTATGTGGGAAACTCATTCCGGGTTCCGTACGATGAGCACCGGCTGCCCGGATTGATCAATGATCCGCGTCGGCACGTCGCCGAGGATTTCTTCGACGAGTGATGGTTCCGTTTCGCCGATAACGATGACGTCGTGATCGGTTGTGGCGCCGACGATTTCGTTGACCAGTGACTCCGTGTTTACGTTCACGGTCTCGATACGATCCCTATTGACGCTGGCCTCGACGAGTTCTTCCACCGCATGCTCGAGTAAGATATCGCCAACGCTCGAATTCTCCTCCGGCGGTGCTGCGTGAAACAACGTGACCGACACGTTGCTCTCGTCAAGGGCCGTTCCGACGACAGTGATGATGCGGTCGATGTTTACATCGCTCCTGATCGGGACGAGCACGCGCTTGACGTCCTTGACATCGTCGGGGACGACGACGACATCACACTCGTAATCCTCGGCCACCCGATCGACCGTCACCGCCCGGTCGTGGGTGAACACTACGACCGTCTCGACGTCGGCACCGTCACCAGGAAACTCCGCAGCGAGCTCCTCGATGCGCTCTATCGCCTCCGCTTCCTTCTCGTCCTAGAGTTGGGCGGGCGTTGTCTGGTCGGGCACTGGATACCAACCGACGAGGACGACCTTTACTGGATGGAACAGTTCCAGTAGGTCGGGGTCGGGGCGTTCCTCCGTCGAAACGTCGACCGGAACCAGAACAGTAGGTTCGTTCTCCTGCATGATATCAGCGCTCCTTGCGGATGACGAGCACGGGGCGGCCTGTTCGATCCTGGAGACGGTTCGGCATGTCCCCGAGCAATCGCTCGCGGATGCTTGGTTCGTCCTCTCCCATGACCACGAAGTCATGCTCCTCGGCCAGATCGAGCAGGTGGCTCTCCTGTGTCCCTTTGCTCGTGTCCTCCCAGGTAATGCGTTCGCGGTTGAGACCACGTTCGGTCAGCCAGTCCGTTGCCCCGCGCAGGTAGAGTTCCGATCGTTTGCTCCCTTTTTCTCGACTCTCGACGTGGAACAGTGTTACTTCGGTCTCTCCGGCCTCCATAAGCAGTCCCACCACCTCTAGAACGCGGAACATGTTCTCTTCCCCCTCGAGTGAGACGAGGATGTTGTCGAGGTCCTCGATCTTCCCCGGGACGAGCACGGCGTCACATCCGTACTCGTTGACGACGCGGTCGGTCGTCTCAACGAGGTCACGAGTGAAGACCAGCACCGACTCGACATCGGCCCCCGCTTCGATGAACGAGCGAACGACTGGTTTCATCGCCGATTTCGCCTCCTCCTGGTAGGTATCACGGAGCTGCTCGGGTGCAGTTTGGTCCGGCACCGGATAGTATCTGAGGACGATAATGCCCATCGGACATAGCGCCTCTACGAGCTCCAGCGGTAGTTCCTCCGGATCAGACGTGTCGATCGGGATAAGTACCTGGGGACTCTCGCTCATGCGTACTCACCGTATCGTAAACCGTGCGAGTTTCCGTTCGGACACGCCACGCTATGCTTCGAAAGTCGAGTCGAACCGCCGGCCGCTTCTGGATGTGTTCGTTTAGTCATTGGGTTCCGTCATCTCCGTGGACGATGTTGTGGTCCCGTCACCCACCTCGAGGTGGAAGTCGACTAGTGCTTCACAGAAGATTTAGGTGGACTCTGAGTAGGGAAGGTAATGACTGGACGGGAGAAAGAGATCGTCCGACACCTGAGTGAGGACGATCTCGACCGCTTGCTCACACAGACTGA
>NZ_JBPEHH010000110.1:0-11644 GCF_054177595.1 Haladaptatus ordinarius
ACCAAGCACAAAAGGTAACTCTGAATCCCTCTGTGGATAGGAGTAGCGGGCGTGTGGCACGTCCAGTAGTCAACCTGTTCCGTCGTGGAGAACACGACCCGAGTCGTGGACAGGGGACGGTCGTTGAACCAGCGAGCATCTGCGAACCGTAAATATCCCAACGCGGTACGGGAAGCCCCGCCGTTTACGCCGGGGAGGATGTCACTCGGGACGGTACGGCGAATGCGGACACGTCAGCGTAACAGCCGACCGTGTCGGATAAATACCTTTCGACGAGGGCTCTACGGGCTGAAAATATGACGTTACGCGAATACCTGCGAAAAAAACGACCGCTCCGCGCGATGGATTCGCTCCAGGAAAGCCGACTTGCTGATGCCGAGTTCGTCGGCCACTTCGCTCGCGGTGGTCTCGCGGGGAACGCCGAAGTACCCCATCTCGTGGGCGATTCGGAGGGCGCGTTCCTGTGCAGGCGTCACGTCCCACTGCTGTGCGACGACGTTCTCGTCCTCGGACCCGAGTTGATGGACGCGCTCCAATCGCATTCCGACGGTCTCACCTGCTTCCTCGAGAACGCCTTGTAGCACGTCGTGGCCCACGACCGCACCCGTAAACTTTCCCCGGCCGTCCTGATAGCGGAGCGACTCCGCCATGAATCCGACGTCCGTCAGTTCGCGGACGACGCAGGGATGTTTCGAGAGACATCTGAAATTCTGCCTGCCGTCCGTGGTCGAGACGTGGAGGTACCTGATTCGGTCGTCCGCGTCGAGGTACTCGGCGAGACCGTCGCTCCCCTCCGGGGCGCTGAATCGCAGGAGAGCGTACCCATCGTCTCGATGCTGTGGTGGCTGACAGTCGATTCGAACGCCGGTCGCCTGCGACGCCTCCGCGAGCGGACAGTCGTCCCCGGTGACGGTGAACTCCACGACGAGGCACTCGCCTATCATTCGAAGAAAGTACGCCGCACGGGTATTTAAATCCAGTCTATGAACGGGTCAACTCGTATGGGTCGGGACGCGTAATGATCGAACATGGACATCGAGACCGTCAAAGAGCGGGCCGGTCCTCGGGAATTCAATCCGAAGGACGACATGCCTGAGGAGTACCGGAAGGCCGCAACCCGCATGATTCAGTTCCACGCGAACTCGGAGATAATGGGTGCGTATCTGGAGCGCCCGTTCATCCGTCAAGCTCCGAGCCTCGACCGAAAACTCGCGTTCAGCGCGAAGGTGCAAGACGAAATCGGCCACGGTCAGTTGCTCTACCGGGCCGCCGAATCGCTCGGCATCAAGACGCGCGAACAGATGATGGACGAGTTAGAGAACGGCCAGGGCAAGTTCCTGAACTGCTTCCACTACGAGATGGACCACTGGTGGGAGACGCCGATGATCGCCTTCTTCGTCGACGGCGCGGCGATGCGCCGACAGGCGACCCTGAAACGCACGAGCTGGGAACCCTACGCACACGCGATGGACAAGGTCTGCTTCGAGGAGGGATTCCACGTCAAACACGGCGAGGACATCATGCGCGAACTCTCCATGGGGTCGAAGAAAGAACAGGAACTCCTCCAGGAGGCCTTCGAGAAGTGGTGGCCGCGCATCATCCAGTTCTTCGGGCCGACCGACGACAAGAGCACCCACCACGACTTCTCCGCGAATGTGGGGCTGAAGACGATGACGAACGACGAGTTGCGCACGGCCTTCCTCAACGCCTACATCCCGAAGGCGAAAAAGTACGGCCTGGAGATTCCGGACGAACCGCGAATCGAGCGCGACGAGGAGACGGGCACGTACACGGTGCGCGAAGACGATTTAGACTGGGACGAGTTCTTCAAGATCGCCAAAAACAGCTACGAACCCGGCGTCGGCCAGATAAACGGCCGCAAGAACGCACAGGACGCCGTCGGATGGGTTCGTGACGTACTGGACGACTGGGAATCGACGGGTTCGAACACGCCGGTGGCGGCTGATTAATATGATCTGGGAAGTATTCCGACAGGAGAAGAAAGGCGAGTATCACACCCACTGTGGAAACGTCCACGCGCCGGACCGCGACATGGCGCTCATGTTCGCCCAGATACAGCACGGGCGACGCAAACCGACGAACAGCATCTGGGTCGTACCGAAAGACGAAATCGGCGAGGTGAACGCCGACGAGACGGCCTTCGGTGGAACGACGGACAAATCCTACCGCTGGGTGATGGCGTACAACCGTATCGACTCCAGTTTCGCTCAGGAGATAGAAGACGCCGAAGCCGAACAGGAAGAAGCGGACCGCCAACGGAGTGAGGCGTGATGTCGGCACAACTCGCCGGACCCGACGAACTGAGCGGCGACGAGCGAGCGGCGGTCGAGGAACTGCTCTACTGCCTCGCGGACGACGAACTCGTCCTCGCGGAGCGCTACACCGAGTGGCAGGTTCGTGCGCCGACGCTGGAATCGGACCTCGCCATCTCGAACATCGCACAGGACGAACTCGGACACGCTCGCCTCTGGTACGACCTGTTGCAGGACTTCGGCTACTCCGAATCCGACCTCATCTTCGAGCGCGACCCGAGCGAGTTCCGCCACTCGACGCTCGTGGAACTGCCGTTCGAATCGGGCGGCTGGGCCGACGCCATCGTCCGTGGGTATTTCTACGACGTGGCGGAACAGCTGCGCCTCGAATCCCTCGAAGACACCTCGTATCCGCGCATCGCAGACCGCGTGGCGAAGATACTGAGCGAGGAGGACTATCACCGCGAACACGCCCAGAACTGGCTCGAACGACTCGCCAGCGACGACGAGGGACGAGAGCGCGTACAGGCGGCAGTCGACGAACTGTTCCCGTACGCGCTGACGCTGTTCGTCGGCGGCGAAGCCGACGAGCAGATAGACGACCTCGGAATACGCACCCGGTCGCTCGAAGCGATGCGCGACCAGTGGCTCGACGTCGTCGTTCCGTTCCTCGTGTCGCTCGACGTCGACGTGCCGGAAGAACTCCGCGACGGCGACCCGGACGAACTGCTCCCCGAACACCGCGGACGAGATGGGACCCACACCGACGACTGGTTCGCCCTCCACGACGAGATGACCCACTCGTACCGCGAACTCGGGCGAAGCGAAGCCCACCGAATCATGCCCGACCCCGACGATGAGTAATCAACCACAAGACATCGAATTAGACGCGACGCCGTGTGCGTACACCGACTACTCGAAGAGCGGACGTTCCCCCGACGAGGTGCCCGCCACGGGCGAGGGTGCGACCGGAATCGAAGCGCGCGTCTGGGACGCCCTCTACGACATCGAAGACCCCGAGATGCCCATCAGCATCGTCGACCTGGGGTTGATATACGGGGTGCAGTGTGAGACTCCTCCAGAGTCTCCTGAAGCCGGCGACGCCGCCGGAACGAAGGTGACTGTCGTCATGACCCTCACGTACACCGGCTGTCCGGCGCGGAAGATGCTGACCGAGGAGATAGAAGAAGACGTCGCGGCAGTCGACGGCGTCGAGAGCGCCGACCTCGAACTCGTCTGGAGTCCGCCGTGGACTATCGAGATGGTGACCGAACAGGGCAAAGACGACCTGCGGGAGTTCGGACTGAGCATATGAGACGTCTAGACCCCAGCGTGACGACGAGCGGCGAGGACTCGGGTGCGGAGTGTCCCTACTGCGGTTCGACGGACACCGAGCGCGAACACCCGAAAGGGCCGTCGCTCTGTCGGTCGATGCACTTCTGTAACGGCTGTTCACAGCCGTTCGAGAAGTTCGAATAGAGAACACTCGATTTTCGACGGAAGGGGGAGAGATGATGGCGCCGCAGTAACGTCTTTTGCCCCAATTGTTATAATCTTTTTGTAGCCGAATTAAACTTATTGGTACGTCATAACGTACCACAGACATCGAGAGACGGTAGCAACGGTGCCATCACGCTCTTTGGCTCGAACGCCGTAGTCCGTCGTATGTCCGCAAATCGACCGACGAGAGAGGAGTTGCGTCGAGGGATGACCGTCGAGATAGAGCAGATGAACGCTGAGAACGCAGATGACGCCCCTCCGCTTCGGGGTGATATCGCCAAGATACTCTCGGAAGGGGAAACCGACCCCGGTGGCGTGAAGGTTGAACTGGAGTCGGGTGTGACCGGACGAGTGACGCGCGTCGCCCCGGACGAGTAACTACCGCGATTCGAGGTCGAGCAGTCGTCTTTTGAGCGCCAGTCGGTCGTCTCCACCACCCGAATAGCCACCGAGGCCGTCCGCCGCGACGACGCGGTGGCAGGGGACGACGATGGGCACGGGGTTGCGCCCACAGGCCTGTCCAACGGCGATGGGAGCGGTGTCGAGCGCCTCGGCGACCTCGCCGTAGGTTCGCGTCTCACCGCGTGGAATCTCCGTCATCGCGGCCATGACCCGCCCGGTGAAGTCGTCGGGGAGCGTAACGTGGAGGTCGAACTCCCGTCGGTCGCCGTCGACGTACTCGCGTACCTGCTGGCGGATTTCCTCGGGCGAGGCGTCGAGAAACGACTCGTCCAGTTCGGACTGCCAGTCCCAGAGCGTGACGAACATCATCGTCTCCTGAGTACCGTGACGGGGCGGTGGAGCGTTCCCGGTTCGCACTCTTCGACCGGTTTCGAGAGGTCGAAGCTATCGAACCAGCCGACGTGTTCGAACTCGGATTCGTCGACGAGCATACGGAACTCTTGGGGGGCAAAGGACTTGATGGTGTACGCTTCGCGGAAGTGGCGCGTTCCGTCGGGCGTCTCGACCCCCGCCGTGACGGTCTGGCGAACCAGTTGCTCGGTCGTGTGTACTGGCTCGTGGTCGATACTGTAGCGTACTGTCGTCTGGCCCCGCGTCGTCTCCCACTCGTTCTGGGAGGTGCTGCCACCGGGGAAGTCGATCGAGCCGTCGATACAGTAGAGCGACCCCGGAGTCAGGCTGTCGACGACCGAATCGAGGTGTGAGCGAAGGTCGTCGTTCGAGTCGAGATAGAGCGACCCGAGCGCACAGAAGGCGAAATCGACCGGCTCTGGAAGATAGAAGTCGTCCATGTCCCGCCGGAGGAACGTCGCCTCGATGTCGTGCTCGCGCGCCTTCTCGACGGAGTGGGCAATCATCTCCGGCGAGTCGTCCAGACCAGTGAACTCGTACCCACGAGCGTCGAATTCGAGGAGGTACGGCGAGGGACCGCAGGCGACTTCGAGCACCGAGTCTGCCTCGCTGGTACCGTCGCCGAATCGGTCGAGACAGGATTCGAAGAAATCCACTTCGGCCGCCACGTCGCGAAAATCGAAGGCGATTTCGTAGTAGTCAGGATGCGCGTAGAGACCGGCCATACGGGTCAACTCGCGGGGTGGGTCTTAACGACTTTCATCGCCGTAAGAGCCATTAGTTGAGCGGTCTGGCGCGTTCGATTTTGGAAGCAGTGGTGCACATCGATTCGTCGGCAGTGACCGAGCCTCGCGTCGTTCGAAGCCGCTCGCGGTGTGCGTGACCGTAAACGTAGGTTTAAACGAGACGCCACACAACCCACGAGCATGACCGAATCGGACGCCGAGAAAGGGTGGTTCGAAGGCGTCGACCCGGACGACGCCGAGGCGGGCGCACGAGCCATCCGGGAGGGGAGCGCCGACGTCCCGGCGGACTGGCCCGAACGAGCCGTCGAAACCAGCTTCGCCGAGGACGAGTCTGACTACTACGCAAAGCTACGAGCGGCCAGCATCCGGGCGACGCACGATGCGGTCGGTGAGCGAGAGCGTGCAGACGACCGCCAACTCGTCCACGCCGTCAGAGCGATGGACGACTGCGAGTCGGAAGCGAACGAGCTCGCAGAACGGGTGGCAGAGTGGGCTGGAACCCGCTATCCCGACGCCGGAACCGGTATCGAGTACGCCAGAGAACTCGCCGGCGAAGAGCCGGAATCGCCGGTCGACGAACGCCTCGTCTCGCTCGCCGAACGCGTCACCGACCTCGCGGACGAGCGCGACGACCTCCGCTCGTTCGTGGAACGACAGGCTCCGGCAGTCGCTCCCAACCTCTCTGACCTCGCCGGGCCGGTACTCGCCGCCCGACTCGTCGCACTGGCGGGTGGGCTCGAATCGCTGGCGAAGATGCCCGGTGGGACGGTGCAGGTACTCGGTGCCGAGAACGCCCTGTTCGCTCATCTCCGAGGTCGAGCGTCCTCGCCGAAACACGGCGTCATCTACACCCACGACTACGTCCGTGGAACCGCACCGGACCAGCGCGGGTCGGCGGCACGCACGCTCTCCGGAAAGCTGGTCATCGCCGCCAGAGTCGACCACTACTCCGGCGAGCGCAAGCCCGAGTTGAAAGCGGAACTCGACCGTCGGATGGCGACGATTCGTTCTCGGGGTGACGACGAGTGAGCCGTTCCGACGAACGAACGGGCCTCCCCGATGGCGTCGAACGCCGCGAGTTCGACGGCGAGACGCGACTGGCGACGCGAGGGAACCCCGTCTACGGGGAACCGACCGACGGCGAGTGGCGGTGTTGGGACGCCCGGCGGTCCAAACTCGCCGCGATGTTGGAACACGGGATGGACACCGGACTGGAGGGCAACGAGAAGGTACTCTATCTCGGCGCGGCCAGTGGAACGACCGTGAGTCACGTTGCCGACTTCTCGGGTGCCACCTACGCCGTCGAGTTCGCGCCCCGGCCGACCCGCGACTTGCTCGACGTGGTCGAAGCACGTGAGAACCTCTTCCCACTCCTCAAAGACGCTCGCAAGCCAGCGAGTTACGCACACGTGGTCGAGTCGAACGTCGACGTCCTCGTTCAGGACGTGGCGACTCGTGGGCAGGCGCGCGTGGCGTGCGAGAACCGTCGGTTCCTCCACGACGGTGGCCGTCTCGTGCTCGCTATCAAAGCCCGGAGCGAGGACGTCGCGAGCGACCCCGAAGACGTGTTCGACCACGCACTGGAAACGCTCCGCGAGGGGTACGAGGCCCTCGAAACCCGCCGACTCGAACCGTTTCACGACGATCATCTCGCCGTTGTCGCAGTTCCCCGGTAGCGATGACCGTCTTCGGAAGTATTTACCTGCCGGGTGGCTAACTCCCGAAAAATGGATTTGGGTTCGGCCGAGAATTTCACGGAGCGGGGAACACTCGGCGTCGAAGAGGAGTTTTTCGTCGTCGACGAGCGAGGCCTTCCGACCGGAGCGACCGACGAACTCGTCTACGGTTCCGAGCCACCGGACATACTCGAAGACCGTCTAGACCACGAACTGTTCAAATGTGTCATCGAGACCCAGACGCCGAAATCTACCCTCTCGAACGTCGACGAGCACGTCCGTGCAGTCCGCGAAGCCCTGGTCGAACACGCGAGCCAACAGGGGTTCGGTATCGCGGCGGCGGGGCTCCATCCCGGGGCGAGGTGGCGTGAACTGGAACACGCCGAAAAGCCACGCTATCGGGCACAACTCGACCGTATCCAGTATCCACAGCACCGCAACACCACCGCAGGAATGCACGTCCACGTCGGCGTCGACGACGCAGACGCCGCGGTCTGGGTGGCAAACGAGATGCGGTGGTATCTCCCCGTCGTGCTCGCCCTTTCGGCGAACTCCCCGTACTGGAACGGCTACGACACCGGCTTGCAGTCCGCGCGCGCCAAGATATTCGAGGCACTCCCAAACACCGGGATGCCGACCGACTTCGACGACTTCGAGGAGTTCGCGCAGTTCGAGAAGATGATGGTCGAACAGGGGTCGATAAACGACCGCGGGGAACTCTGGTACGACGTACGGCCCCACTCGGAGCACGGAACCGTCGAAGTCAGAACGCCGGACGGACAGGCCGACCCGGAGTACGTGCTGGCGTTCGTAGAGTACACCCACGCGCTTGTCACCGACCTCTTGGAACGCTACGAGGACGGGGAGACAGGCCATCGTCACCGTCGAGAACTGCTGGACGAGAACAAGTGGCGCGCGATGCGCTACGGGCACGACGCATCGTTCATCGACCGTTCGCGTGACGGAGAGATATCACTCGGCGACGTCGTCCAACGCGAGTGTGACCGACTCGGCGTCGACGGAATTCAGGACATCTTCGACTGCGAAAGCGGCGCGGAACGCCAGCGGCGCATCCGAGACGAAGCCAGCTTCGACGCCCTCTGTCGATCACTCTTGCTGTAAGCAAGCTTTTTACCTGACACCGGCATTTGTCCTTCTGGGAACAACATGTCTGGGGACAACACCGACGACCGACCGACGGACACCGAACCGAGCGGAGACGAAGTACCGGTAGAGACGGAAACGACGGACGACGAGAACGACGAGAAACCGCTCTCTCGTGGGAGAAAGCGTCTCGAAGAGGAAGCCGACCGCGCAGTCGAAGGTTTCGACCAGGGTATCGTCGACCTGCTCTCGTGGGTGCTCGACACCGAAACGCGCGCCAGAATCTTCGTTTACCTTCGCAAGCATCCGGGGAGCACGAGCGAGGAGATAGCCGAAGGGACGGGCCTCTATCCGAGCACCGTTCGGGAGTCGCTCGCCGAACTCCACGAAGAAGAGTACGTCACGCGGGAAAAACGCGAGAGTGCCGGGGCAGGCAACAATCCCTACGAGTACACCGCTATCGCACCGAGCGAACTCGTCGGTGGAATCGTCGACCAGGTACAGAGCGAACTCAACACGGTGTTCAATCTCGACAGTCACTTGAACGACGAGGAATCGGAGGCGGAACCGGTCAGCATCCAGGTAGAAGATATCTCGGACGAAGATATCTCGGACGAAGACATCTCGGACGAAGACATCTTGGACGAAGACCAGGAGCACCGAGAAACGCGAGACGAAGAGTAACCTCCCGCTTACTTCGGGAAACGTTCGGTCGAAATGACGGTACTGCGCATGTTTTATATATCCCTTCTTGGATGGAACTGTGTGAGCGAATTCAGCAACGGTAACGAAACTATCACGCGCTCCGAAAACGGTATCACGGTCGAAAAGTCGTTCGACGGTGACGAGTTCGCCGTTCCGGCAGTTCGATTCGAACTTCGCTCCGACCGCGAGGAGGAGGTCACGGTTCGGATAACCGACCGCATCCCGGAGGATTTCCCGATGGACAACGTCGGTTTCCACCCCGACTACGAGAACGAAAACTGGACGGCGTACAAAGACCACCGCGTCCAGTTCGAGCGAACGCTCGACCCCAACGAGCAGTTGACGACGGTCTACGGAATTCGACTGTCGGACGGACAGGACGCGGAAGAGTTCTTGCTCGAACCCGAACTCGAGGAGGTCACGCCAGTCAGTTCCGACGTCGAGACGGAACAACCGATGGAAGAACACACCATCACCGACATCGTCTCCGAGGACAGCAGTCAGGTCGTCCGTGACGTCATCGCGGGTGACAGCCCACTGCCGGGACTGGACGACGAAGAAGTACGAAACCCGCTCGCCGACGCGTCCGACGGTTCGTTCGGAGACGAGGAACCCACCGAAACCGAAGACATCTCGGCAGCGTCCGGAGACGAGGAACCCACGATTCCGAACGACGACGTCGACGAGTCGGGTAGCGTTCTCGACCCACCGGCGGAGTCAGACGCCACGGAATCGACGGAACAGCCAGCCCCACCTCCACGGCCTGGAAGCGTCGCTGCCGCCCTCGCGGACGAGATTCGAGCGGGCGAGGTGGACGAAACGGACCTCCGTCTCATCCAGCAGGAACTCGACCTCGACACGCCCGAGAGCACGAACGTCCGCATCCGCCACCTCCAGTCGCGGGTGGACGACCTCTCGGCCTACACCGAAGCACTCGAGGAGTTCATCAACGACAACGGGACGGCCCAGTCCATCATCGCCGAATTCGAGACGGAGGTCGAAACGGTCCGTGACGAACTCGGTGACGTACACGCAGACATCGAGACCACGAAAGACGAGAGTGCACAGGCCCGTGCGCGGGTGGCCGACCTCGAAAACAACCTCACCGACCTCGAAACAGAACTCGACGAGTTGCGAGAGTTCGGCTCCGACCTCGACGTTCTCGAATCCCAACTGGACAACCTCGAAGACCTCGTGGCGGCGAACACCGAAGAGGCGAACGAACTGAACGACGAAATCGCTGAACTCCGAGACGACGTTGCAGACGTGCGGGAGGTCGAAGACGAACTCGAAACGCTCTCGGACGAGGTCTCCGACCTCTCGGAGTCGGTGTCGGCAACCGAAACGCGACTGGACGGGAAAATCGATACGCTACGCTCGGACGTGAAAGACGTAGAAAACGAACTGACCGAACTCCGCGAGTGGCGCGAACAACTCGGCTCGGTCTTCGGCGGTAACTAGCCCCTTTTTATCCCCTTGCTGTCGCAGGCACGAGGCATCTCCTTCCAGATACGCTCTGTTTCGATAGGGAGAAATCACTATGACGACACCACGTTCCGACTTCCAGTCGGAAGACGGCTGTGAGGAAGACGAACCTCCGGATGACGAGCGAGTGCACTACGGAGAGCCACAGCACGAGTTCGAGGACGAGACGGACCCGGACGAGAAGTTGTACGGAACGCCACAACACGAAACGAGTGAACCGCTGGACGATTTCGAGTTGTTGTTGCTCGAACGCACTGTGGACCCGCAAAATACCGGTTCAGAGGGGATCAAGCTATGAGTCTCTCTCCAGCGGAAGGGGTAGACGAACACTGCGAGCAGTGTTCACGGGAGACGGCACACCGCGTCGAAATCGAAATTCGAACCGAGAACGCTCAGACGAGCGCCTTTTCGCGTGAACCGTATCGGATTAGTACCTGTGTTTCGTGCGGTACGGAGACCAGTCGACGGATGAACGACGCTTAACTGGACCGACCGTCGCCCGGACTGACCGCGAGAGCGTTTTTCACGAGACTCCGGTGGCCGCGTCGAAGTCGCTCCGAAACCGCCTGGTGGGAGATATCCAAACTGCTTGCGAGGTCGTCCGCCGTCGACTCACGAGGAATGTCGTAGTATCCAGACTCCAGTGCCATCAACAGCGTCTCGTGTTGCTCTTCGGTCAAACCGAACAGTCCGTGTCGCGTGTCGCTCATCTCGTAGATGTTCCGGATGTCGAGAGAGAGACCGGAGTTCTGACAGAAGTCGTAGGTCGCGGACAGTGAGTCGCGAGTCGGGAACAAGATTCGGAGTCGCCAGCGGTCCTCTTTTCCGTGCAGATTCAGTATCGTCGCTTTCTCTTCGATGATGATGTGGATGACGACGCGAATCTGTTCGACCCAGTACATTCGGTAGAGGCGTTCGTCGCCCAGGTCTTCGAGGAGGGTCATCTCATTGACGCTCGGGTCGTTCTGGAGAACATCGTCCAGTTCCTCGAAATCGTCTGCGTACGCCCAGAGATATGGGAGCACCTGGTCGTCGTCGTGGGCAGCGACACGAACGACGTCGAATTCGGCCTCGGGAATCTCTCGGAGCGTTTCTCGAAGCGCAAATTCCTGTGCAGGTAGTTCGATTTCCGCAATAGTACTCATACGAACGCAGAAGGTGGCCTAAATAATACATCCTGTGGTTATCCCATTCACTGACCTCGAATCGACCGAAATCGTTTCTTCACGTTTCCGGGATGTAGAGCGTCTACAAACGAATATCGTCGGAATCAAACGCAATCTGAGGAGTAATCGGGGACGTTCTCTCGATCAATCGCTCGCTGGTTGGAAAAGGTGCCTCG
>NZ_JBPEHH010000111.1:0-11381 GCF_054177595.1 Haladaptatus ordinarius
AGCGCAGGTGTTCCTCGCGCTGTGCCTTCGTCTCGTCATCGCAATCACCAACTACGAACGCGGAGACAATCCGGGAAGCACAATCATCACGGTGTGACAAGAGTTCTATGACACCCTCTCGCCGCCTTGCAATCCCAACTCGGCTCCGCACTCCAGGTCGTCGCGGACTCACGGGAAGGAAGCTACGAACTGCTGTGCGCCCGAGACGACGTAACTGGCAGGTTTCGGCCACCGGACTTCGGCCGAATCCACGACGATTCACTGCTCGCAGGGACCGACCGAGAGAATGCGGAGAACCTCTTTCGGATGGGGTGTCTCAACTTCGCCATCTACACTTTCGACGTCGGTGTGGTGTTGCAGTTCGCCGAGGGCGACCGGGAACTGTTCGTCGTGTTCGACGACGCCGAAGTGGAGTTGCTCCAGGTGGTCGAGTTGTGTTCCCAACAGATTCGTTCGAGTCTGTGACCCCGTGAAAAGCAGTGGCGTACACCGGTTCCATCGAGTCAGAATCGGTCGTGTCGTCCGTCATCCGGTCGAACACCGAATTCGTTCCCGACGTGCTAATGGATGTCGGGAGACGCTCTCCGCTCAGGTCGACGATTCCTGGCGTTCTGTTCGCTCTGCGGTGGATGAGAGGATTCGTCGCCCGACGACCCACGTGGTCGTCGCGGCGGTGCCACCGGCAATCACGCCGGTTTTCACGGCCTTCGTCAATCCTTCGCCGGTGAGAACCGTGGCCACGGTCGCGACGATACCTGCGACGACTCCACTCACGAGCGGAAACGGTGGGGACATACCGGCTGGTTGAACCACCAGCACTTATACCCCATGTTCTGTCCCAACCCCACCGTCACTGGTCGACGCGCCGAACCGCGATTCCGTAGAACGGCTCGACCGCGCAGTAGCCGCTGGGTGCCTCGTCGCAGACGAAGATGGTGGCGATTCGGTACGTCTCTTCCGGAAGTCGTTCTCGCGTGCTCCACGCGATTCCCTGTCGTCCGCGAGGCCCACTTCGTTCGATTCTGGTGAACAGGTAGCGGTAGATGAGCGTCTCCGCTTCGAAGCAATCGGTCTTCGTCGGACCGAAGGTTCCCTCGACGCGCCGGAGTTGGAACCGGTCGTTTACGTCCGGAGTTGGGTCGTCTTCCGTCGTGATATCACAGGAGTAGAGGAGTCGCGCCGGGCCGTCGGTCTCGTCCGAAACCGGCTGCTGGGGTGCTCGTTCGCCAGTCTGGGAGCTCACTGGGGCCGATCCGACTGTCGTGACGGCGCTCCCGGCGGCGATGTGACGGAGCAGAGTCCGTCTCGTCGTTTGCTTGGTCATTGTTATCACTCCGCGGTGGCCGGTTCGTGCACTACGACGAAGGAGTGATTAGGTGTTGTGGTGGGCGATAGCTGGCGGTATTGTGGTGGGGGGCTGTCGGCGTCGTTGCGGGGTCTGGCGGTGGTTATGGTGAGGGTCTGGTGGTGGTATCGTGACTGTGCTCGGGGTCGCACCTCGTCGCCGAGCCGGCAAGTCGAGTTCGGGTGTCAGACTAACACCTCGAAGCCTCTCTCATTTCGGATATCTTTATCGTAAATCTGTTCGAATAGCTCCTAATGTACCGACGAACTCGACATCAGATGTATGACCTGTTCGAGGTCGGCGCTGGTGGACGCGTCGGGCGATACGTCGATGCGTGCATCATGGCGCTCATCGTCGCGAACGTCACTGCGGTCATCCTCGAGACATCGACCCGCTCTACGCGGCATACCGACAGGAGTTCTACCTGTTCGATCTGCTGAGCGTCGTCGTCTTCTCCGTCGAGTACCTCGGACGGTTGTGGGTGGCGACCGAACACGCCGACTACCGGCGTCCCGTCGCGGGGCGACTCCGGTACGCGATGACGTCGTTCATGCTCATCGACTTTCTGGCAATCGTACCGTTCTTCCTCGGCTTCCTCGTCGACCTCCGGTTCCTCCGGGTGCTTCGATTGCTCCGATTCCTGCGGCTGTTCAAACTCGCGCGCTACTCCAAGTCGATGCAGTTGTTCGTAACCGTCATCGTACAGAAGAAAGAAGACCTCGTCGTCGCGTTCTCGGTCGGGGACTCCTCTTGCTCTTTGCCTCGTCGTTGATGTACTTCGTGGAACACGAGACACAACCCGAGGTCTTCAGTTCGATTCCCGCCTCGATGTGGTGGGGGGTGGTGACCCTGACGACCGTGGGGTACGGCGACGTGTATCCCGTGACGCTCGTCGGGCGGTTTCTGGGCGCGGTGGTAGCGGTGGTGGGAATCGGCCTGTTTGCGCTTCCCGCGTCGATTCTCGCCTCCGGATTCGTGGAGGCGGCGCGACACGAGGAGAAGACGTACGTCTGTCCGCACTGCGGGAAACACGTTCACGAACACGAACTCGAAGAAGTGGAGTGAGCTTCGATTTTTCGAATCGGTCGATTGCAGGGGGACCAGCGTTCGAGGGTAGTTCTCTCACCGCGAACGAGAGCCGGAAGAGCTTGCTCTTCCGGAGTGAGCGGGCCGACGAGCGACCATCGGGAGCGAGGAGTGCTTTTGATCAACCTTTTACAGGGAGCCAGCCAGAGTGACGACCATCATCGTGGTCGTCACTCTGGCGTGTGACCGTCGTAAAAGGTTGAATGGACTCGCCGGGATTTGAACCCAGAACCGTGCTCGCTTCGCTGTGCGCGGCTTACCCAGTGCCCGGGAGTACCAGACCACTGGTGGTTCCTGCTCAAGAACCATGTTGGAACCACTCACCCCCCGACAAGCTGTACAGGACTATCTCAACGGACGGACTGACCTTACGCAGTCCTCGAAAGAGAACCACGATTACCGCCTTCGTCGTTTCATAGAATGGTGTGACGAGAACGAGGTAAACAACCTAAATGAAATCAATGGACGTCACTTGCACCGCTACAAAGTCTGGCGTGCCAAGGATGTGAACAACGTCACGCTGAAGAATCAATTAGGGACGGTCAGGGTTTTTCTCCGATTTTGCGAGAAAATGGATGCTGTCGAGGACGGGGTTAGCGAGAAACTGGAACTCCCCGAACTTGGAATAGATGAAGACGTTGACGATACTACAATCCGTTCAGAGGAAGCAGAGGCTATCCTGAGCTACCTGAACACCTATGAGTACGCTACCCTTCGGCACGTCATCTTCCAGCTCTTGTGGCATACAGGTGTCCGTACAAGCACCCTGTTCGCGTTTGATGTAGACGACTTCCACCCGAGAGAAGGATACATTCGAGCGATACACAGACCCGAAACTGGAACTCCGCTAAAGAATAAGGAACGTGGAGAACGGGAAATCAACCTTGCCGACGAGGCCGTCCAAGTGGTGAGGGATTTCCTCAATAGACATCACCCGAGGGTAGAAGACGAACACGGACGGATGCCTCTCATAGGTACACAGGCAGGGAGAGCACATAAGACGACCATTAGAGAGAACATCTATCGGATTACTCGACCGTGCCACTACACTAACGAGTGCCCGCATACCCGCACTCAGAGTACCTGCAAAGCGGCTCGAAGCAAGCACGCAAGTAAATGTCCGTCGTCCGTTAGCCCCCATGCAATTCGGAAAGGGTCAATCACTCATCATCGGAACAATGGCTGGCCAGCGAAGGCGGTCAGTGACCGAGCAAACGTGAGTCAGGAGGTCTTGGATAAGCACTATGACAAGGGAACGCCGAGCCAGAAGCGTAAACGGAGGAAAGAGTTCCTAAACAATCTGTGAACTGAATAGGTAGCTTGCATCAGACCTCTACCCAGTCCACCTACTGAACTCTGTGGGAGCTTAGATGACAACCAGTATTGTCCCCAAAACAGGCACGAAAGCGATTGGCGAGCGAGTTCCCAATTATAGCCAAAATCCTGAAATTTTCTCGCGTCGGGTTACATTCTGAACAAGAAATCTGGTTAGGACAATGTTCTAACCCTCATGACTATCTGGTCTCTCATTATCGCCCATCCCAATTACTGAGAGTAATAACAAGCTGTGGGTTTCCCCTTGGTAACTTCTTTTAAAGGGTCATCGCTATCACTTTTTCTGAACCAGAATACCTACTTAGAGAATTGCCACCATTCAGGCGCGAACGTCCCCGCTTGGAAAGCTTTAGCTCCCGTTTCGGAGATTACCGGCTGAAGCCATGGTACAGGCTCGAAGTGGCACAACACAGGCTATCTCACATTGTCTTCATCACTGCTATAACTAACAATGGAAGATAACATAGAAGAGGGAAAACATTCGGTGGAAACCACTGTACTCTACTAATAGTATTACCCATATTGGCCTCTGGGTCGCCGTCGCCGTTCGTGCCTGAATGCAGGAACTCTTCTGACGGTCATCCCTTGTTCTTCCCCATGCTATTTGTTACCATGCTTTTGTACATCTGCAAAACGGCCTTAGTAGCAGGGGTACCACTCCTCAGCCGCGCTTGCTTCGGACCTACTTAAAGGCTGTTAGTCGCCAAACACAGTCATTAGCTGCCCCGAGTTGTGTTCCTCAGATTAGCCTGCTCGTGTTTGGCCGCCTACCATCCGTAACAGTGTGCGAGACGCATACCCAGTGGATAAGCGCCTTGACCTCAATCGAGTGGCGTGCATATCTCACATACTGGCCTTCGACCAGTTGAAATTGAACAGAGTGTCGTGAGCAAACACCTGTGGCGAGTCATCTGCCCTCATTTTGACTCCCCTCACTAATAGGAATGGTAATGGGTTTATATACTCCCTTGGAACCGCACGAAACCGGCTCTAAGTGATGTTTACCATAGCCAACTATATGATACAATTGGCAAGGATATGGTTAAACTTACCTTTGTGAAATTTTTAAATGGCGACAGCGACACTTCTGAGGCCTCTAACTGCTGTTTCTTGCGCGCGGTTGAGTCCATCCGTAGATATTCAGCGTTCGGGACATACACTCGATAGACTCGAAGTGGAACACGAGAACGTATTACTGGTCCCGTCGTTCCGAGGGCTATTCATTGCTCGCAGTGCTTCGTGTCTTCGTGTGGGACATTTTTCTTCTCTGTTTGTTGTCCGGCTAATAAATGCCCTTATAGATATTCGCAAAAGAATCCAGACATTGGTTCTCTTTTTCACCAACGACTGACAGAAACGTCGTGCGATGATACATGATGCGTACCAGTCATGTGAGAGTCACCACAAGACATATACTTTCGAAAATCAATCTCACTGACTATGCTCTCCCGACGTACACTTTTGAAGGGTCTTGCACTCTCATCAGCAAGTGTTCTTGCAGGTTGTTCTTCAAACTTCATTTCAAGAGGTCAACCAAAAGATAACCAATCTACCACGGCGACCTCAACCACCTCAGTTAATTCAACTAAACTTTCCATTCCCGAATCACTTGACGGAATGACGAGCGTTAGAAATGAATGGGTTGGTGAAACACCAGCAAAGGGTCAACCGCATGGTCTTCTCGTATTCAACAGTGGTTCAGTTGGCTACCGTCTAAAAGAGATAACCTCCAGAGATGGCAAACAGATTTACAAAGGAAGTGGGATTCCACTTGAGTCAAATACGTACCTGATGGAACGACTGACAGTTCCTGCAACCTATCGATACCGATTCTGGAATGAAGAAATCCAATGCGAGTTCATCATTGACAAATCGCATTTCTCGCACAAACATTCAACTACAGCAGTTGAATTCACCAATGGAGACACCTACGTCCGAACTGAAAATGACTCTGATTGGTACAATATGTTTGAGCAAAACGAACCATCGAACTCATAAGTCGAATACTATACTCTCATTGATAATCAGTTCCGAAGCTGATATCCAGTTCTCAGTATCCGCTTTCTTCTCATACTACTCACACCTCCGAAGCCTGACCTCCGGCCACACATGATGCGGCTGTAACGTTACCACGAGACTGGAATAACCCACGGCTATCTGATTTCACTCTTTTAACTACTTAGAAAGTCCCATAAAGAAGGCACGAATGGACACACTTGAAAAGGTTTGCTCCCGTCTCTAAGAGCACCAACTAAAGCCAAAGTATCGGATTGAAGCTGCTGCTCACTATGGATGATAATATGGGATAGACGAGGCATGGGAAACCGCTGTACTCTACCAATAGTATTACCCATAATGGCCTCGGGGCCGCCGTCGTTCGCGCCTGCACGCAGGACTCTACTGGATTTGAAAATAGTGGTTAATGCTTCCCGTTTTCTTTCTGGAATAACCGGTACAGTTAACTCTGCCAAGAGAATACCCAATATCAGGAACCACCAGATGGCTCGGACTGGTGTCACGGTATCACTCGGAATCAGGAATAACGCGATTGCCGGTACCTCACTCGGACTCTCGGCAAAACGGTAGCAGATTGCGGAAGAATGCAGTGCCGTATGCCGAATGCGGTCCGAGCGAAGCGAGGATGGACTCGCCGGGGCTACGTCAATACAGATGCCTGCCGAGGCTCCGGTAGAATGATCACCGTGTCGTCGTAGAGTGGAGTTCATCATGAGTTACGCCTCCCTAATGAAGTCGCGTCGAATTTCCATCTTCTCGCGATCCGTCCGTTCGTCGTAGTGCTGCTCGAGCACGTCGCTCGAGACGTTCGCGCGATCGGAGACAACTTCCTGCGGCGTTCCGTTCCTCAAGTGGTCGGTAATCGACCCGCGCCGAATCCCGTGTGGCGACCGGGATGATTGACACCCAGCTCGCTTACCGTGCGGTCGCACCTCGCAAGTTTCTTGATCCTCGTCGTAAGGGCAGTCGCTGATTTCGCACGGTTGCGTTAGTCGATAGATCGCCTCGCGAATTGCGCCCTCACTGAGCCGCCCCTGCGAGCTAGTTATCAGTGGGTGGCGACCGTGATCATCGGTGACCTTCTGGCGGTTGTGGGCCAGGTAGTCCTCTATCACTTCGCAGTAGTGTGGTCCGACTGCGATCGACCGTTCGGCCGCTTTCTTGTTCTTCAACGGCGTACCGGTGCCGGGATTATGTCGAAGGTCGAGACATTTTGCGTCCGAGTCGAAGTCCTCGACATCGAAAGATCGGAGACTTCCCAATCGAATCCCAGTGTGCCATAGGATCGCGAAAACTACGTGATCCCGACTGGCGTAAGCAAACTGCTTGAGATACTCGAGGATTGCCTTCGCACGATTGGCTTCTAAGTATTCGTCACGCGCCTCATCCTCCGGTTCGATTTCAGGAATTTGAACGCGCTCGCGCATACCAGGTTCGACAGCATCGATAGTCGCGCAAAACTCGAGAAACACACGGAACGTCTGCAACTCACCGACAAGTGTGACGATCTTGATCTCCTCGCCCCGCCATACACGGAAGCGGTGGAGGTCTCGTCCCGTGAGAGCGTTCATATCGTCAATCTCGTACTCGGTGCAGAACGCGCGGAACTGATCAAGTCGGTATCGCTGATTCTGCAACGTCTTTTTGGAGAGTTCGGGTTCTCGTTCGGCGAAGTACCACTCCACGGCCTCGGCAGGCGTCGTTGGTGTGAGTCCATCGCTCATGGAACCCCGATGCTGTGGTCTCGCTGCGGAGGGAAAGGTACTTCGACGTTCGTCTTCCTTAGACATCGCTAGCTCACCCCGAGAAACGTACGGCGCGGGCACCGGCCATGTACCCTCCGTGATGTCTCATCTTTCGAGATATTGCTTGGAAGAGTTCCGGTGATATCTCCATCCTCATTGTTAGGCGAGAGGCAATGCCATCGTTGGTAGATGTCCTGCCATGATTTATGGCCGCCAATAGGGCAGAGGTCGATCGTTTTCGTGTCGATTCGTCGGTATTGTATGAATTTGTTCATTTTATACGTTCGTAATATGAAACACGAGTCAGTGAGAATCAACACCGAACAACCGCACACCGGTACTGTATCAGTATCTGATATCCGATGGTTAGGTTTATGCCGAGTGACGTACAAGAGTAAATTGACGTCAGTCCGGTCGGGGTTGACGTGCTGACACGGTGTTTCCCGCGCCTGCGAACCGAATTCTCTTTGCGGAGGAGGGGCTCGCAGGTTTTGTTGGTTCGTCTTCGGTGTCCAACCACCGAAGACGGACTACGCTTTTACCACTCTCTAGCGAGTTATTTGTCACTCGGGAGTCAAATATTCGCTCCCGCACGGATCTGGCGGTATTCACGATCGTAGATACGGATAAGCTCACGGACAACAGCGTCCATGCTATCTACTTGCATCTCGTATCGAAGGTTCGCAATGCGTTCCTTCGTATCTGTATGCGCGGGGATGTTCTCAAACTCCTTCATCGATCCATTAACCCCTACTCATACCAACTATTTAAACATTTGCAAGCGTACAACTTTCTACATACTGCGTATCAGAAACTGATATGGTGATGCCGTATCAATAGCCGTTATGGATCACCACAACAATCCAGCCGACTCACCCGAGCGTCAACGTGGGATTCTTACTCCCACAGACAGGGATTTTTATCTCGACCGTTCGGATGTAGGCGACGCGCAAGCCCGAAATATTCGTTCAAAAGCACGGAAACGGATTTTTGACGGTATACTCGACTTTACCATCCTATTCAACCACCTCGCGGAACGGGACGTCAACCAGATTTTCAGTGAATTTCGCGATGGCGAGGAGCAGGCACACGCTCACTTAGAGCAGGGAGTCGTGGATACTCTCGCACTACTGTACTTTGCCGATTCCAGCGCATTCTCGTATCGCCTTGAGCGCGCTATTCGACAGGCACGAATCCGTGGGAGAGCGCTGGCTGACGTATCAGTTGATATCGATGTCGAAGAAACCGATACGTTTCACGATGTGAAACAGCGCGTCAACGAGAGCGGTTTGGTCTACGCTGACGAGCTACAACTCCTCGAGTTTCACGACACGCTCCCACTTGGTGTCCGCAAGGTGCCGGGAAAGCGGAGTGACCACTACGGTATCCCCGAGGATGTCGACGACCCCTACGAGGCGATTAACACCGTCTTCCTCCCGCGTGCGCCAGAAGGAGCAAACGACTTAGACGGGCGTCAGGAGGATGTCCGACGGGCACTCCGCGCTATCTACGACTGGCTTCAACATCGAAAGGAAACAACCGAACCGGACGATCGCGACGACACGAAAGTGGCGGAGGAAATCGCCGAAAACTTCTATTCGATTTACCCGTTCGGCTTTGACGACCCCGCCGATTGGTGGAGCCAACTTATACTCCCGCTCCTCTCGCGTATCGACGCTGATGTTCCATGGCTGAATCAAACACTCACGAACGAGTCGGAAAGGGGAGAAGGACAGCGGGGGTGAGGCGGCAGCGAGTAGTGAAAGGGACGTATTTACTCATCGTCGTTCTCCTGTTGTCGGTTGGGGTCACTGGGAACAAGAATCAACGCCGTTCCCAGAGCCGATCACATTGCCGAATGAGATGCGACTCACCCAAATCGATAAAAAGGCGCTCGAATATACGAGAATCTGGATGGTGACAGCGAACTCACTCCACGGGATATTGTGGCTTACAACCAGACGTACCGGTAGATCATCGCCGCCGATCCCGATGAGGAGACTTTGTTGAAACTCTCAGCAACTGATAGGAATCACGTGCTGACTCGATGGGAAAATCTGCTACCTTAGCCAGGTGACGGCAAAGTATGGGGCACTCGAGACCGAGCTGTATTCGGCGGCGTCGACCGCGCGATGCTGACGGGTCCAGGTGTGAAAGAAGCCGAGAGTGGGGCGTTCCAGCCCGGCTGGCGCCGCGAGCGCCAGCCGGGAAAGCCCGAATACGTGAATCTCTTTCCACGCACCGGTGCCCCGGAGTGAGAACAGATGTTCTTAGGAATCGATATCCACAAGCGGACGGCCACTGGGCCGTCCGCTTCGACGACGGCGAAGTAATCGAACAGGTCCGTGTCAAGAACACGGACCTTGAAGAGATCGCCCAGCAATACGCTGGCGGCACAGCACTGCTGGAAGCCACGACCAATTATTTCTACATCTACGACATGCTGTCTGAATATCGCTAGTTGTCCACTCTGGCTCACCAGCGCAGTTGCTGACACGTTGTGGAAGCGAAGCGGATGAATCAGGTCACTGATTCACCCGCTGTCCGGATATACTCGTGATGAACATCCCCCTGTTAAAGGACATTCTCACAGATCCGGACGAGTTCATTACGAACCGCCAGTTGAAGTCGCTTTCTCTGGAACTCCTTGCATTGATTCCAATGACAGGAATCGAGGGTTCGCCCCTCGATTCCGGCGATATCATGGAAGTCGTTCTTCGGGCGGCCGTAGGGACGACTTCAGTGAACGGAGTGACCGAGAACACGAGGGAGACGCCGAACAGAGAGCCGGTCATGGATTGGCTTCACACGCTGGAGAAAGACACCATGCTGGATGCAGTCAACGACAGTCTCGCGCTGGTAGCGATGACGGTTCTCGACCGTGGCGGGTCGAGAACCGTCTGCATCGACTTCATGGATAACCCGTTCCATGGATACCCGGAAGATGAAGACGAGTTCAGGAGGATGAAAGCCCGCGACGGAACAACGAAATGTCACCGTTACTGTACAGCGTTCGTCATCGCGCAAGGAAAGCCACTGACACTGGCGCTGGAACCAGTTTCCGGTGACGACAGCAAGGCCGACGCGGTCGAGCGCGTGCTCGCCCGCGTCGAGACGTATCCGTTCGGGATCGAACGGATTCTCATCGATCGTGCCGGGTTTGCCGGGGAATTGATCAGTGTGCTTCGTTTCACTGCACCGCCAGTCTTCCCGGTGAAAACCGGGAAAGACTCGCTCCGAGACAAACTCTCGGTCACCAAATCGTACATGACCGAGGAGACGATCTGTGAGGGAAAAGAGTACGAACAGACGTATCCGCTGGCGGTGAATGTGACCTACCACAACGGTGACCGGGGCAAGTCGGGTCTGAAACGGACTGGGTACGCGGCGTACGGTCTGGAAGACCGCACGCCGGCGCAGGTCGCGGCTGTCTACGACAAGCGGTCACGGATCGAGAAGAGTTACGAGAAGTTCCGTGAGGCGCGTGCAGTGACAACGACACCGTCAACGACGATCCGGTTGTTCTACGTGGGTGTCGGCTTCCTGTTAGAGCAGTTGTGGCTGGTGGTGCAGTGGGGGGTGCTCGCCGTGGATTTCACGTTCAGTGATGCATTTCTCCATGGAATCGAACAGGAGTTAGACGACGAACTGGGGTGGCGAAAGCGCTATCGGACGAACGGGATCGGCTTACCGGCTGGATACGATCACGGATTCGGGTGAGCCGCCTCGCTTCGGTAGTGCTTCACAGAAGATTTAGGTGGACTCTGAGTAGGGAAGGTAATGACTGGACGGGAGAAAGAGATCGTCCGACACCTGAGTGAGGACGATCTCGACCGCTTGCTCACACAGACTGA
>NZ_JBPEHH010000112.1:0-11351 GCF_054177595.1 Haladaptatus ordinarius
GGAAGGAGAAGCATCGGACGAACGGAGAAGGACTACCACCAGGATACGAACACGGACTCGGTTGAACCGCCTCGCTTCGGCCGAAGCGAGGCTGACGAACAGCGACAGCTGTCTTCTGAAATGGGTCTGAGCGACGGTCACAGCGGAAAGTAGGTAGGTGATTCAACATATTCACGCCCTATCCAGCATCCAAGACAGTCTTCGTCTCATTTCGCGGTCTTTACCGTGTGAGGCGCAGCTTTTGCCGATGCAGTTATCGAGAGAGTGGACAACTAGCGAAAATGAGTACTACGAACGAGAAAGGAACGAGAAACAACGGAAGTTTCGTCGGAGGGGACCGACGAATCCGAGGGTAAGTGGCCGTCGAACTCCCACGTAGCAGGCGGTGACGACCCCCAGGCTTCGAACGTGCGGTTATAAGTTCACTTCGAACCGAGGGCGGAGGTCGGTTTGCTCCGTGAGGGCGTCACGGTTCGAAACGCGATAGTGACCGTCGTAACCGACAGGAGCGCGAGTCGTGGCAGAGGGAAAACCACTAGCCGTGATACGACCACTCCACGACAGGATTAATCGGCGCTTAACGTTGCATTCCGTGTTGTAAACTGTTGTTCTCCGTCTGACGGAGGACAACTATCGTTCGGCTTTATACCGATTCCACGCCTGCCATCGTTCATGAGCCGTGCCCAGAGTGTCCCCCTCTGGATGGCCGCGCCCGAAGAGTTCCGAAGCACACTGAAGATGGTGCTGAGTACGGCGTACAAGAACGACCGCCGGTTCGACCGGTCGTGGACGTTCAGCTATCCCGACGAGGACATGCCAGACCTGATGGTCGAAATCACACACCTGGAAAAAGGTGGGTCCGAGCGGTTGCTGAACTCGCCGCAACCCACGAAACCACCGGAAAACGCGATGGTCGAGGATTTCCGCGACGTGCTCGGTGACCTCTTACTGAAGGGTCACCAACGAGGCATCGAGTTCGACAAATCGTGGACGTTCCGCTTTCCCGACGACGACCATCCGGACCTTATGGTGGAAGTGGCCTACCTGAGAGAGGAGACCGCCTGAACGGTTCAGTCGCCGACCCCGTGCCATCGACCCATGAAATTCACCGTCGAACAGGGCGACATCGCTTCTCAGGAGGCAGACGTGCTCGTGAACGCTGCAGGGACGAGTCTTCGAATGGGCAGTGGCGTCGCGGGCGCACTCCGACGCGGGGCGAACGGGCCGATAAACGACGAGGCCATCTCGAAGGGGCCGGTCGAACTCGGTGAGGTGGCGGTTACCGACGCGTACGACCTCGACGCCGAGTTCATCGTCCACGCTGCGGCGATGCCCCACCACGGCGACGGGAGAGCGACGCCCGAGAGCATCCGCGACGCCACCCGAAACGTGCTCCAACGGGCTGACGAACTGGGTGCCGCGTCGATGGTGATACCGGCACTCGGCTGTGGTGTCGCCGGCTTCGACCTGTGCGAGGGAGCACGAATCATCTGCGAGGAGATACATCGATTCGACCCCGAATCACTCGAAACCCTCCACTTTATCGCCTACAGCGACGAGGAATTCGAGACGATTCGTGACGTGGCCGAAGACGTCCGAGCGGGCTGACCGAAGCGATTACTATCGGTGCCAGAGAACGATCAGCGATGACTGCCTTCACCTACAACCACGATGACGTTCTGGTCACGACGAGTCACACGATAGCCGGCCGCGAAATCACCGAGCACCTCGGCATCGTCATCGCCGACGTGACGCCCGGTCGTCACATCGGCAAGGACATCGTCGGTGGCCTCCGGGACATCGTCGGCGGACGCTCCGAGTCTTGGGAGAAAACGCTCCAGGAGAACCAGGAGGCTGCCTTCGACGAACTGGTGGCGGAGGCGAAATCGCTCGGCGCGGACGCGGTCGTCGCCGTGGACCTGGCGGACGAAGCACTGGGCGCACAGGGTGGCATGATTAACGTCAAGATGTCCGGAACCGCCGTCTCATTGGACTGAAACGGTTTTAGGAGTCGTTTAATTCCACGTCTTCGCCCGCATCACCCGCGCCGACGTCGAGCGTCGCGGCGGTTTCGATGGCGTCGAGTCCGTCGAAACCACAGAGGTCGGCGACGGACGTCTCGGGGACGACGACGCGGAGCGTATCGAACTCCAGTTTCGCATCGACGTCACCGCCGAGCGTTTCGACTCGCTCGCCGACCCGCTCCGGGGAGGCGTCGGCGAGTCGGAGCAGGAGCGTCACCGACTCGTCGGGTCGTGGTTCGTCCCGGATACTCCGGACCGGACGCGAAACGTACGTCATTCGAGCGTCGAGAGGACGGCTTCTGCGTGACCGTCCGGTGTTACGTTCTCGAAGACGTGCGCGATGGTGCCGTCTGGAGCGACGACGAACGTGTTGCGGAAGACGCCGTCGAAGGTGTTGCCGAACATCTTCTTCTCGCCGTAGGAGTGATAGGCACTGGCGACGTCGCCGGACTCGTCACTCAGCAGTTCGAACGGGAGGTCGTACTTCTCGCGGAAGTTTCGAAGGTCGGAGACGGGGTCGTCGCTGATGCCGAGGACGGGGACACCGCGTGTGGCGAACTCGTCCCAGGAATCGCGGAAGCCACACGCCTCGGTCGTACACCCAGGTGTATCGGCGCGTGGGTAGAAGTAGACGACGACGCGCTCTTCGAAGTCGTCCAGTGCGATGGTCTCTCCCACGTGATTTGGGAGTTCGAACAACGGTGCCCGTTGGCCAGGTTCGAGCATGAGAGGACTTCACAGTCCACAATCAACTACGTTACGGACTCACTCGCCGGTGACGACGAAGGTTCGGCCACCTTTGCGTACGAGATGAACCTCGTCCTCCTCGACGGCGGTGCGAACGTAGTCTGCGGCCTCGCTAGCGGACAGCTCGGACACGTCTGCTGCGTTTCACGGACGAGTTACTACGTGCTTTGGAGCCATCTCGACGATCATATTCAATCGTTGTCTAGTCAGATAATGAAACCAAGTCTAGCGGAGTGAAAGTGAAAGTAGTCGATCGACGCCGACGCTCCTTCCCGGCGTCGGGCGAACCGACGGATGCGAATCGACCGGGACGAGAAGCCACCGGAAGACGGGCTGGACGTGTAGTTTCGGTGGCAGAGACAGAAAAGAGACAAGTAACCGCTGTTTTTTAATCGTCGGGGTCGTAGCGACTTTTCATGGGTGGTACGTTATCCAGCGACGACCGCGAGCGGATTAAACGATTCGTGAACACACCGCGTCACAAACGAACTCCAGACCTCCTCTGTCCCGCCAAAGACGAAAAATCGGAGTGAACAGTCAGGAACGAACCGTCACGGTGAAGGCAGATCCTTCTTTTTCGACGAGTCCGCGCTCTCGAAGCGTGCGAACGATAGTGTAGAGAGCAATCTTCGGTAAGTCGAGACCGTTCTGTAGTTCGTCGAGCGTCGCGCCTCGCGTGGTTTCGAGATAGAGATACACGAGCTTGGCGCGCGGTGACACCAACTCGTCTGGCAATGGTGCTGTAGGCGTTGTACTACTCATGTCGGTGCTACGGCCCAGACATTCGACGATAATAAATGCTTGCTACGACGATTGTCGAACCATCGATGACAGAGCTACCGTTTCGACGTCGATTCTCACGAGGAAGAATTGCCGGAGATATTATGTAATGACCCGTAGTTCCGTTATTTATGAGTCCAGCGCGGGACGAATCCGACTCCGAAAACGGGACTGTCCTCTCGCCCGACGAACTCGACATCGAGGACAACAAGCGTGTCGTCCCACTGGACGAGGGGCAGTACGTTATCGGCGCGGGCGGAAGACCGACGGTACCGGACGAATCAGAGGAGGTATCGACGGTTGACGAGACGCCCCAGGAAGGTGGGTCGATCGACGTCCGACGACGAATCGACTGGACGGACGTTCGGCGGTGGCACGAATATGACCTCAAGGACGTCGATTCGCGCTATGGCTTCCACATCGCGGCAAAATCGAAAGGGACGATAAGTCACCAGCAGATATTCTCCGACGACGTCGGTACGGTCTTCGATAACCTGCTCATGTGGTACGCACAACAGGTCGACAAGAGCACGGTAGTCGAAGACGTACTCGGTATCCTCCTGATGGAATCGAACGTCAGAGTTCGGTACTCCCCGCGCTGTTTCAAGGGCGTTCTTGAAGCGTACGACCTCTCTCCGAACGACAGCATCGCAGATCTCTTCGAAGCCCTCCAAGATGCGAACGGACTGGTCTTCCCGCCCGACACCGAGCGGTGATTATCCCGCTTGAGAGTCGGGAGTAGGTTTTATGTTCTGGCGTTCTATGTATAATATATTTTACTATCAGCAGTCAGGAACGGGAACCAGTAGAGGAGGAGCACGAAAAGATACAGGTCGTCGAGTTCCGCCTCGGGGACGACGTGTGTGCCATCGACATCGACCAGGTCGACAGCATCGTGGAAGTAAAGAAGATGACGCGGATTCCGCGCACCCCCTCCTCCATCGAGGGAGTGATGGACCTCCGCGGAACGACGACGACAATCGTCAATCCAAAGACGGTGCTCGGGCTGGACGATTCGGGACGAGGAACCGAGTCGTCGTCTTCGAAACGAACGACGACCGAAGCATCGGGTGGCTCATCGACGAAGTGAATCAGGTCGTCTCCGTAAACGAAGCCGACGTGGACGAGTCCGTCGAGAGCAAGTCGGTTCGCGGTGTCGTTCGACAGAACGACGAGTTCGTCATCTGGGTGAAGCCGTCGGCCATCAACGTCTGAGGACGCATGCCGGCGCGACGAGAGCGACCTGCATCCGGTCACTTACCACGTGTAAGTTTCTCTCGTCGTCCGACGATACAGAACTACTGGACGTAGGGTGGGAGTAACCGACGTATCGGTAACGAGATACCTGAGCAATCGATTTTGTCTTTCCGTCTCGAAAGTAACAGATTCGTACCGACCAAATTCCGGCGACTGGCGAAATCTGACGACAGAGTTACCAACATCAGCATATTCGAGAGACGACTCGGGTATGAAAGTCGTAGTGGTACCTAGGAGAATCCTTCAAAGGATTCAGAGAGTGTATAACAAAGAGGGAAACCGGGGATTCGTAGATACAGTTCAGCACTCGGCAGCGACCCTGTCGAGGCGCTCAGGACACGGTGGAGGCGAGTTACCTATGAGATTCCCGAACGTTAGGCGAACAGTAGGCAGTGGTTGCAACGCACGCCAGAACGAGTATCAACTATCACTCTCGAATCAATGAGTATCAACGTCATCTGGGAGGTGTCCCGGTAATGTGTGGCATCATCGCGCGAGTCGGTGAGTCGAACGACGCGGTAGACGAACTACTCGTCGGTCTCGAAAACCTCGAATACCGGGGGTACGACTCGGCGGGACTGGCAGTGAAGAACGGTGCCGACCCGACGGTGTTCAAACGCGAAGGCGAGATTTCACACCTCAAAGAAGCCCTCGCAGAAGAGGTACCGGCTGGTGAACTCGGCATCGGGCACACCCGCTGGAGCACACACGGCCCCCCCACCAACGAGAACGCCCATCCCCACACGGACTGTTCCGACCGAGTCGCGGTCGTACACAACGGTATCATAGAGAACTACGAATCGCTGAAGACGGCCCTCCGCGAGCGTGGCCACGAGTTCGAGAGCGACACCGACACCGAGGTCATCCCACATCTCGTCGAGGAGCATCTCGCCGAGGGTGCGTCGCCAGAACAGGCGTTCCGACGGACAGTTCGTCGGCTCTCGGGGAGCTACGCCATCGCCATGATCGTAGACGAGAGCGACGCGATTTACGCGACTCGTTCCGGGTCACCGCTCGTCGTAGGCGTTCGAGACGGGAAGTACTACCTCGCCAGCGACGTTCCCGCATTCTTGGACTTCACCGACGATGTAATCTTTCTCGACGACGGTGATTTCGTCGTCATTCGACCGGGAACACACGAAATCACGGATCTGGAGGGAAAATCGGTCGAACGCCCCATTCAGACGGTCGACTGGAACCCCGAGGACGCGGGCAAGGGAGGGTACGACCACTACATGCTCAAGGAAATTCACGAGCAACCGACCTCCCTCCGTCAGACGCTCCGTGGTCGCTCCGACCCCGTGACTGGCGACATCACTCTCGAAGATTTCTCTCCGGAGACGTTCGAGGGCATCCGACGCGTACAACTCGTCGCTTGCGGTACGTCGTACCACGCTGGTCTCGTCGGGAGTCACTTCCTCGCAGAGCGAGGCGTTCCCGCACAGACGTTCCTCGCCAGTGAGTACGCCGTCTCGACGCCACCGGTAGACGACGGTACGCTCGTCGTCGGCGTCACACAGAGCGGAGAGACCGCGGACACGCTCGCCGCACTCCGGCGGGCGAACGCCGGTGGAGCACGGACGCTGGCCGTGACGAACGTCGTGGGGTCGACCGCGGCCCGCGAGTGCGACGACGCACTGTTCATCCGTGCCGGCCCCGAAATCGGCGTCGCCGCGACCAAAACGTTCTCCTCGCAGGTCGTCTCGCTCTCGCTGCTCGGCGAGCGAATCGTCCGAGACACGACCGGCCACAGGAGCGACGACGTGGAGTCAGTGCTGTCCGCACTGTCCAACCTTCCGGGCCACGTCCAGCAGATTCTCGATTACACGAAGGCCCACCGAATCGCGAAGCAGTACTTCGATAGCGACGCCTACTTCTTCATCGGTCGGGGTGCTGCCTTCCCGGTCGCACTGGAGGGTGCGCTCAAGTTCAAGGAGATATCCTACGAACACGCCGAGGGGTTCGCGGCAGGCGAGCTAAAGCACGGACCGCTGGCCCTCGTAACGCCCGCAACTCCCGTGTTCGCGGTGTTCAACGGTCATCACGACCAGAAGACGCTGAGCAACGTCAAGGAGGTCGAAGCACGCGGTGCGCCGGTCGTCGCCGTAGCGAGCGATGCGAACGAGGAAATCTTACAACACGCCGACGACGTGCTGACGATTCCCGACACGCATCCGTACGTGGCGGGCGTCCTCGCCAACGTCCAACTGCAACTGCTCTCGTACCACGCCGCGGCGCTGCTCGACCGCCCCATCGACAAGCCGCGTAATCTGGCGAAGAGCGTGACCGTCGAATGAACCGGGTGGGTAAGCCACGATTACCCACCCGAACCGACCTGAACGGTCAGCGCGGTTTAATCGCCGTCCGACCCCAGTTTCGATACGAATGAACGCCGTCGTACTCTCTCTGGACGCCGAGCTCGCGTGGGGGTATCACGACCTCCAGACGGTTCCCGAACACGTCGAGAGCGCCCGTACCTCGTGGTCACGACTCCTCGCGCTCTTCGACGAATACGACGTCCCCGCCACGTGGGCTGTCGTCGGCCACCTCCTCCTCGACTCGTGCGACGGCGAACACGTAGACCACACGGCACCGACCACCGACTGGTTCGAACGCGACCCCGGCGGTGTCGCGGAGCGGTCGCCGCTGTGGTTCGGCGACGGTCTGGCCGATTCCATCGCCGACGCGAAGGCGGATCACGAAATCGGCTGTCACACTTTCTCACACGTCGAGTTCGGCGACGAACGAACGACCCGCGAGGTGGCAGTGGACGAGACGCGCGCGAGTATCGAAACCGCAGATGACGCGGGATACGACCTCCAGTCGTTCGTCTTCCCGCGGAACAATGTCGGCCACCGAGACGTGCTTGCCGCCTACGGCTTCACCTGCTATCGAGGAACGCGCCCGGAGCTCTGGTACGACGGGAACAGATTCTCGTCGCTGGCGAAAGTCGTCGACCTGACCGTGAGCAAGACGGGGCCGCCACTCGTCACCCCGGAGAAGGACGAGTACGGACTGGTGAACGTACCGGCATCCATGTTCCTCTTCGGGTACGAAGGTCGGGTCCGAAGCATGACCGAAGGCGTCTGGGACGACCCCCTCATCCGGGCGGCCAAACGCGGCATCGACCGCGCCGCCGACGCCAGCGAGGGCGTCTTTCACCTCTGGATGCACCCCAACAACTTCACCGAGGAGCGGGACTTCGAGCGTCTGGGAGTGGTACTCGAACACCTCGCCAAACGACGTGACGAAGCCAGACTGCAGGTTCTGACCATGGGCGAGGTGGCCGCCACAATCCGGGGGACGGACCCCGTGACGAAACGGACACCCATCGGACCGCGTTAGAAGCGAACTCGATTTTTCGAGGACGGAGATGACATCCGGCATCGTTTTCCGACATGCGCTCTCGGTCCTTCGCGAGCGCGCTGTTTCGCTGTTGCCCCGTCACCGACGACCACGTTCCTCGTAGCAACACACTTCTATCGACGACGAATCGCAGTAACCCCAGCCAAACACCCCGCAATCAGCCCATAACAAAGCGAATCCCGGTGTTGTGAAGGGACAGAGCCACGGGCAGGGGTGTCTGCCCAGGCGACATTACCTATGTCGATGGAAACTGCGAACCCAGAGAGGGCGTTCGTCCTCGGATTGGACGGCGTCCCGTGGGATTTGATTCGGCGGTGGACAGGAGAGGGAGAGCTACCAAACTTCGCTCGGTTGATCGAAGAGGGGGCCGCGGGGCCACTTTCGAGCACGACGCCCGACGCGACGCCCCTCGCGTGGCCGACGATTGCGACGGGGGTCTGGCCCGACAAGCACGGACTGTACGGGTTCCAGCACCTCGAACCGGGCTACACGCACCGGATGAACACCAGTGCAGACGTTCGCCGACCCGAACTCTGGGACATCGTCTCGCCAGCGGTGGTCGGAAACGTCCCGATGACATACCCGGCGGACGACATCGACGGAACGCTCGTTACCGGGATGATGACGCCGGAGATGGACGAGCATTTCACCCATCCACCGGAGTTCGCCGACGAGATACGAGAGGCGATTCCGGACTATCGAATCGGCCTGTCGTGGTCCGAGTACCGCGACCGACCGGACGAGTTCTGCGAGGAACTGTCTAGCTTGCTCGCCGCCCGCCGGAAACTGATGGGCCGCCTGATGGACGAAGAGTGGCGACTCTTCTTTTTCGTCTACACCGCACCCGACCGACTGCAACATCTCATCTGGGAGGACGAGACGCTCCTCGACCACTACCGCGAACTGGACGACGTACTCGGCGAGGTGCTGGAGTACGTCGAGTCCCGCGACGCCGCCCTCTTCGTCGTCTCCGACCACGGCTTCGGCCCGATTTCGAGATTCGTCTTCGTCAACTCGCTGCTCGAACGGGAGGGACTCCTGCAGCGAAAAGGAGGTGACGGAACGCGGGGTGTGCTCGCTCGTTTCGGACTGACGAAAAATCGCGTCCACGGTCTCCTCTCGCGCCTCGGCGTGAGCGAGAAATCGCTCGTCGAACACCTTCCTCGGTCGGTCGTCGACTCGGTCGCCGCCCAGATACCGGGAGACCACAGTCTGTACGACGTCGACTTCGAGGAGACCGTGGCGTTCGTTCACGGGGAGGGGAGCGTCTACGTGAACGACACGCTGCGGTTCGACCCCGGTGTCGTCGAACCGGAAGACGTGCCAGCACTCAAAGAGGACCTGCGCTCGCTGTTCACGGGGTTGACAGACCCCAAAACGGAAGATCAGGTCCTCCACGTGCACGACGGTGACGAACTGTTCCCGACCGACCCAAAATCGCCGGACCTAGTCGTGAAAGGTCGCGGTGAGTACGAGACGGCCACCTCGCTGACCAGAAACGTGTTCGCCGACAGCGGGAGTAAGGTCGCCAGCCACCGGCCCGAGGGAATCTTCCTCGCGTGGGGGCCGAGTATCGAAGCCGGTGCCACACCGACCGACGCGAGCGTCGCGGACGTAACCCCGACGGTGCTCCACGCGCTGGACGAGGCGGTGCCGTCCGACGCCGACGGTCGGGTGTTGAAAGAGATCTTCCACGCCGGGTCGAAGCCAGGACGGAGGGCCGTCTCCCAGCGCGAGTACAGCGTATCCGGCAGTCCCGCGTCGGTCGAGGCGGACTTCGACGACGTGGAAGACCGACTTCGAGGACTGGGGTACATGGAATGACCGAGCGACCTCACACGCGAACGACCGTCCCGACCCCCGGTTCGACCACCCCGTCGACATCCGCACCGACTGGCCGGACGGTGCTCGTCACCGGCGGCGCAGGGTTCGTCGGAAGCCACCTCACAGCAGCACTGGTCGCGGAAAACGACGTTCGGGTTCTGGACGATTTCTCGTCGGGAGACCGGGAGAACGTCCCCGAAGACGCGACGGTGGTGAAGGGAGACGTGCGCGACCCGAGTGCCGTCCGAGAAGCGATGGACGGCGTCGACATTGTCTATCACGAGGCCGCGATGGTCAGCGTCGAACGCTCGGTCGAACAGCCGCTTCCGAGCCACGCCGTCACGGGCGACGGGTCACTCGTCGTCCTCGACCACGCCCGCCGGGAGGACGCGCGAGTCGTCCTCGCATCCAGTGCAGCGGTGTACGGCCACCCCGAGACCGTCCCGATTTCGGAGTCGGCGTCCAAGTCGCCGACCTCACCGTACGGCATCGACAAACTCACCGCAGACCTCTACGTGCGGCGATATCATGACCTCTACGGGCTGGAGACGGTCTCCCTCCGGTACTTCAACGTGTACGGCCCGGGGCAGAACCCGGAGTACAGCGCCGTCGTCCAGGTGTTCATCGACCAGGCCCGTCGAGGCGGCCCCATCACGGTCGACGGCGACGGGGCGCAGACGCGCGACTTCGTCCACGTCTCCGACGTGGTGCAGGCCAACCTCCGCGCTGGGACGACCGACCAGACCGGCGTGGCGTTCAACGTCGGGACCGGCGAGAGCGTCACGATTCGAGAACTCGCGGAGACGGTGCGGGACGTGACCGACTCGGACGCCGACATCGTCCACACCGACCCCCGTCCCGGCGACATCGACCACAGCAGAGCAGACATCTCCCGCGCACGGGACGAACTCGGCTACGAACCCACCGTCTCGCTTTCCGAGGGACTCGCCTCGCTCGTCCGAGAAATCACCTCCTGAAACCGGGCGAGAACGAGTGGTACACCCTCGCACGGAACGACCGATATCGCCGCTTCAGGCGGCCCATAACAAAGATACTCCTTCCCATCTGGGGAGACGAGGAAGGGTGGCTCAGTGGTAGAGCACCACCGATTCGTCGGTGGGAGCCTGACAGGCTTCGCGTGGTTCGAATCCCGCCCCTTCCGTTTTCGCGACGAATGGACGTCGATAATCGTGTCGTTTGCCACTTGCAGAGCAGATTTTGATGAAGGAGTATCGTCGGCTCAATTGAATCCGCGAATATCTCTCGCATTCACGCTTCTATCGATTGTTCAATGTTGTGAACGCCAGCTATGAGCGCAATCTCGCGGAACTGACGAAACCAGTCACGCGCTCG
>NZ_JBPEHH010000113.1:0-11329 GCF_054177595.1 Haladaptatus ordinarius
GCGCTCTCACTGGAGTGAGACCGCCGTCTTTGGTTGAATCATTCGCTCATCCGCGCCAGCTACTCTCGTCTCGCCCCAGAAGCCGAGTCAGTAATCAGGAACGATGGGAACTACCGACAGTGCAATCATATCTGCGGGAGATGCGAAAGGTTGCAGAGCGCGTTACCCCGAATCTCCTCGAAATGGATCCAGCGACGTTCAACGCCGAGATGGACGCCATCCAAACTGGTGAGAATCCGAACGTGCGGGATAGCGGGCTCGCAAAGACCACCGTCATGGTAACGCAATCTGCTGGTCAGACGTTCTTCTGGTATTTCGGGATCGCACACCCGGACGACATCAACGTGTATGGGAAACGAAGCGAGCCAAAACACGACGAGGACGACCTCTTCTCACGAGAGGACATCCAAGCACTCAGAGCGCATATAGGCGGACAACGGAACCGTACGCTCCTCGAACTCTTCTTGAACACCGGACAGCGAATCAGCGCGATTCAGGGACTCCGAATCAAGGACGTGGATCTCGAGAATGGGTTGATCTCGCTGAACACAGAGCGCGATGGGTTGAAAGGGGCGGCATACCGAGATCGGCGACGACCACTCCTCGGTGCGAAACCGTATCTCGCCGAGTGGCTAGATATGCACCCGCTCGCAGACGACCCTGACGCGTATGTGTTCATCGGTGATCCCGATCATCACTACACAGACTTAGACCAACCACTGTGTCAGAGCGCGATACGCCGAATGCTCGAGGTGACAGCAAAGCGTGCAAACGTCGAGAAACCAGTGAACCCCCACAACTTTCGGCATTACCGGACGACGACGATGAAGCACGACTATGGGTTGAACGACGAGAAAATCAAGTTCTTGCTCGGCCATCGACGAGAAGGGAATGGGATGAATCTCTTCTACAACCATTCCGTTACGGAGAAACTCTGGCGAAATACGGAACACAAAATCGGAGCGACGGACGAACGACTCTCGAAACCACTGACGCCCGAATCGTGTGCCGAGTGCGATGAACCGCTTGAGGATCATTGGACGCACTGTCCCGTCTGTGGGACGGCCTACGGCCCATAGCGAATCGTCTCGAACCATTGGTTCTCTGTCCATCTATTGAAGCGGCGTGAGTCGGATGGCCAAAGAGGAAAGAACGTTTTACCCTCGAACGCCATTCTCCCTCCAATGAGCGACTCGGACGGACCGAAACAGGTAGACTCCCCGAACTACCACCACGAGAACCACACGGCCGCCCAGACGTGCGGCTGGACGGCCAACGCGCTTCGGGGTGAAGGAAAGTGTTATAAAAATATATATTATGGAATTCAATCACATCGCTGCATCCAGATGACGCCGGTCGTCAAGTGCAACGAACGGTGTGTCTTCTGCTGGCGCGACCACCGCGGTCACTCGTACGAACTGGGAGACGTGGAGTGGGACGACCCCGAGGCAGTCGTGGACGCGAGCATCGAGCTCCAGCGCAAACTGCTGTCGGGATTCGGCGGGAACGACGACGTCCCCCGAGAAATCTTCGAGGAGTCGATGGAGCCGCGCCACGTCGCCATCTCGCTGGACGGCGAACCGACGCTGTATCCCTATCTGCCGGAACTCATCGAGGCGTTCCACGACCGGAACATCACCACGTTCCTGGTGAGCAACGGAACCAACCCGGAGATGCTGGCCGACTGTGACCCGACGCAACTCTACGTCAGCGTGGACGCCGCCGACCGCGCCACGTTCGACCGCGTGGTGCGGGCGGTGGACGACGACGCGTGGGAGAAACTCATCGACACGATGGACGTACTGGCCGAGAAAGACGAGACGCGAACCGTCCTCCGGACTACGCTCGTCGGCGGCGAGAACGTCGCCAACCCCGACTGGTACGCCGCCTTCTACGAGCGCGCCGACCCTGACTTCGTGGAACTCAAGGCATACATGCACGTCGGCCACTCGCGGGGGCGCCTCGACCGCTCGGCGATGTTGGACCACGAGGCGGTCGTCGAGTTCACCGAGCAAGTCCAGGAGCATATGCCCGACCACGACGTGCTGAAAGAGGTGCCCGCCTCGCGAGTCGCCCTGCTCTCGAAGACCGAGGATACGTGGGTGCCGAAACTCAAAAAGGATAGCGAGTTCTGGGAGCGCGATCCCACGAGTTGGACGCCACTGGGTGAGTGAGACCCATCTACCGTCCGCAGGTATCCGGTTCGTTCTCGGCGTTTTCGTCGATCACGAGCGCGTCTCGAACCGATTCGGGGAGTGTGGGTCGGGGGGCGTTCTCGTGCCGTTTTATCTTCTCTGATTTACGCGTGTTCTTGTGAAGTGACCGAGCGACTGGGACACCGCGAAGATAATTGTACTCGTAGAGGATCTCTATTCCTCGCTCGGTCGGGCCGTAGAACTTCGACGGGAGGTCTCGTTTGTCTTCACTTGGTTCGTAGGGATACAGGTCGAGGATACCTGCTTCAACGAGATTGTCGACCTGGTCGCTGATGGCGGCCTTGCTCTTCGGAATCATGTACTCTAGTTCGTCGAGCGAAGCAAGATGCGCAGGATGTCCGAGGATGGTTTGTAAAATGAGATGGCGCGTCTCTTGCGAAAGTAACTCGAAGATTCTGCGTTGTTCCTCGAACGGGCCAGACTTGGTGGCCGACGAACTGTCGCTCATCAGTGGTTACTTTGAACCGATGGCAGATAATACTTCGGTTGAACCAGTCTGGTTTTTTGCTATTAACCCATACTGATTGAGAAGATATAAACCCGATTGAGCTAATAAATAGAACGATGGATAGGGCGTCGATACCACCGAATGCAGACGAAATCAAAGCCGCTGTAAATGAGGCACTCCACGGCCTCGAACTGGAACCGCACGAAACCGCGAAGATCTACGAATTCGCAAACAGCGAGCTACCACACCTCCAGACGCCGGAAACATCGTACTTCGTCCTCGGAAATTACCGCCCTCCGTACATTCGGCGGCTTCGAATCACCGAAAACGAATTGAACAAGCGAATTGGCGCCTATGCGTTCGTCATGGGGGATGTGCGGGAAATCGGTATCGACCGACTTCCGGAGTTCCATATTCGATTCCACCTCCTTGCAGCCTACGTAGATGCCATCGTCGGTGTCTACGAACAGGACGCCGGCGGCGAAGTAACGGAGCTCGGGAAGATAAGCGAAACACCGTACTTCGAGAAGTCCCACGCTCTCCCGCGAGATTATTCCTGGATGACTGGTGAGAAGATGGACGACGAACGGGATGTCATCGTCGCTGGTATCGCCATCTATGAAAATGACGAGTTATCTGACGAAGAGATAAAGATTGAACTCACATCTCTCGCTGACTCGGCTCGGAAAAACGGAATCGAAGTAGACAGCGAAGAACTCGAAGACACGATTCGAACACGTATCGATGACGAGACGGAAACCGCGAACTACAGCTGGGTTCATCTCAACGAGTTTCGACTTTTCGAATTGCACGACCGGTGCTATCCGTGGATTGACGAAGACGAACTACGAGACGTTGTGAAGAACATCCCGAAATAACCGGGAAACCGCCAAAACACGGGTGATGAAGAAGAACCACAATAGAGAACCAACACGCTTAGATACTGTGGTTCGGTATCATTCATCCTGTCACCGACTCACACTCCATCACGATTCTGTTATGCATCTCGATGCCGGTATGCTTAAAGGAGAGAAGCGCTCAATATCGAGTATGCCAGCGACATCGCTCGTGGTCGGGTACGACGAACTCGCCGCGTTGAAGCTGCTCGCCCTCGACGGGGCGCTCGAAAGCGAGGTCAAGGTGTCGTGTGCCGACCTCGCAGACCGCCTCGACGCCTCCAATCAGACGGCGTCGCGCCGCCTCCAACAACTGGACGACGCGGGCCTCGTCACCCGCGAGATAGTCAGCAACGGCCAGTGGGTCGCCATCACCGACGACGGCGAGTGGGAACTGAAACGCGAGTACGAAGATTACCGGCGCATCTTCGAGAACCTCTCCGGCGTCGACCTCTCGGGTACCGTCACGGGCGGGATGGGCGAGGGCCGCCACTACATCTCCCTTCCCGGCTACATGGAGCAGTTCGTCGACCGACTGGGCTACGAACCGTTCCCCGGAACGCTGAACGTCGAACTGAGCGCAGAAAGCGTGCGCGCGCGCTCCGCGATGGACGCGCTCGAACCCGTCCCCATCGACGGCTGGGAGGACGGCGAGCGAACCTACGGCCCCGCGGTCTGCTACCCCGCCGCCGTCGAGACGACCGACGGCGATTCCTACGAGCAAGCACACGTCATCGCGCCCGAGCGAACCCACCACGACGAAGACCAGTTGGAACTCATCGCCCCCATCAAACTCCGCGACGAACTCGGACTGGACGACGCCGACCACGTTACCGTCCACGTCGAGGAGGCACCATGAGCCAGACCGCAGCGACCACGGTCCAAAAAGCGGTCGAAGCGTTCGGCGAGGGGTCGCCACTGCTCGTCCACGACGCGGCCGACCGCGAGGGCGAAACCGACCTCATCTACCCCGCAGAAGCGGTCACACCCGACGCAGTCTCGCGTCTTCGAAACGACGCCGGCGGACTGGTCTGTGTTGCCCTCCCGGCGAACGTGGCGGAGGCGTTCGACCTGGGGTACATGGACGAGTTAATCGACCACCCAGCGAGCGAAGGCCACGAACTCGGCTACGACTCCCGGTCGTCGTTTTCCCTCACGGTCAACCACCGCGACACCTACACCGGCATCACGGACGACGACCGTGCGCTGACGATAACCGAACTGGCTGGTGCTGCCGAGTCGCCGGACGAAATCGAATTCGCCGACGAGTTCCGCGCCCCCGGTCACGTTCACCTCCTGCGCGCGGCCCCCGACCTCCTCGACGAACGACAGGGCCACACCGAACTCGGCGTCGCGTTGGCGGAGGCCGCCGACAACGCACCCGCCGTCGTCGTCTGCGAGATGCTGGACGACGAGACGGGCGGCGCGCTCTCGCCCGCAGACGCACGGGCGTACGCGGAGCGGTACGGATTCCCGTATCTCGAAGGTGCACAGGTCATCGAACGACTCGGTTGATTCGCATCGCTTTTCTCGCTTGAAGAGAGCCAGCAGTCAGTTGTGAACACCGTCGGTCTCCCCGAGAGTGTAATACAAGCTGACAATTTATGTATCTGCTCTCGAATCGTCACCACATGACGATTCGCCAGGGGTTGATGGTCAGTGGCACGGTTCCCGACGAGGAGGCATTTTCGTTCGCTGCCGAGCACGGCTTCGACTTCGTCGAACTCGACATGGAACAGGCGTTTCCACCACAAGGAATCGACGTTCCGTCCCTTCGCCGAACACTGACGCGCCACGACCTCGACGTCGTCGTCCACCTCCCGTATCGTCTCGACCCTGGCTCTCCGCACGACCACGTTCGTGATGGTGCGTGTCGACAACTCGAACACGCAATCGATACCGCGGTGGAACTGGGTGCGGAGAAGGGTATCTTCCATGCAGTGTCACGAGCCTTCCCACACGTGTGGGGTCACGAGACACTCCGAGAGTCTCTGTACGAATCGGTACGTCGTCTCACGACGTACGCCAGTGAGCGAGATTTCGAGGTCTGCGTCGAGAATCTGAAAGAGGACTTCTTCGATTGCGGGGACTTCCCTGACCTCTTTTCGGAGACGGATGCTGTCTCCTGTCTGGATACAGGGCACGCCTACGTGACCGGCCACGATGCGGCTTCGCAGGCGTCGCTGCTTCGGAACCACGGTGCTCAAATCTCTCATCTCCATCTCAACGACACTCGTCGGACTGACGACGACGAACATCTCCCGGTCGGCCTCGGCAAGCTAGATTTCGAAACGCTCGTGACGGCGATGCGAGAAACCGACTGGTCAGGTACCTGTACGCACGAGGTGTATCTCTTCGATATCGAGTACGCCGGTCACGGCAAGTCGGCCTTCGACCGATTACTCACCCCCGAGTAATCGTCGGAACGGTCACGGAGGCAATCGCCAAAACTCATTACCTTGGGCTTCGATGAAGCGGTTGTATGAGCTTTGATGAGATGGACGTGGACACGATCTGGATGAACGGCGATTTCGTCGACTGGGACGACGCGAAGATCCACGTTCTCACCCACGGCCTGCACTATGGAACCGGCGTGTTCGAAGGCGTACGCTGTTACGACACCGAAAACGGCCCTGCCATCTTCCGCTGGGAAGAGCACCTCCAGCGCTTCTACGACTCCTGTAAACCCTACGACATGGAGATCGAACACGAACCGGAGGAACTCACGGAGGCCACCCTCGAACTCATCGACCGACAGGACCTCCACTCCTGTTACGTTCGACCCATCGCCTACTACGGCTATCACAGCCTCGGCGTCAGTCCCGGCGACTGCCCGACCGACGTTGCGATCGCCGCGTGGCCGTGGGGCGCGTACCTCGGCGACGAGGCGCTCGAAAACGGCGTGAAGGTGATGGTCTCCTCGTGGCGCAAACACTCGTCCAGCCAGATTCCGACCAACGCCAAGACGACCGGCCTGTACGTCAACAGCCTGCTCGCCGGCGAGGAAGCCCGCCGCAACGGGTACATGGAGGCCCTCGTCCTGAACAAGGAAGGCAACGTCGCGGAAGGCCCCGGCGAGAACCTCTTCATGGTGCGTGACGGCGAGATCTTCACGCCCGGCCTCTCCGAGAGCATCTTAGACGGCATCACCCGCAACAGCGTCATCACGATGGCCGAAGAGATGGGCTACGAAGTCCACGACAACGTCTCCATCAGTCGCGGCGAACTCAACACCGCCGACGAACTGTTCTTCACCGGCTCCGCGGCGGAAGTCACCCCCATCCGGCAGGTGGACAACGTCGAAATCGGCAACGGCGGTCGCGGCCCCGTGACCGAGGAGATTCAGTCGCGCTTTTTCGACCTCGTGAACCGGCGCATCGACGACCACGAAGAGTGGTTCACGTACGTCGAAGGGTAGTCGATTTTAGCGTTTTTCTTGGTTTTCGCTCGTCGTGCTAGTTCTACGGCCAAAGGGGAAGAGGAAGAACACACAGAGTCCGACCCAAGAGACGATAAATCTCGGAACAACGCGTCCCACCCCTCTCTCTGTACCGGTCTACCCTTACCCCAACGCTGAGAATATTGCCTTTCTGTTGTGGCTGCGGACAACATCTTTATTATGTTGTGGTGACTAACAACAGTCGATGACGGAGGGCGGTGCGACGAAAGTGCTGGATATTCGGGAGTACTTCCCCGAAAACGACACGCACGTCGACGTTGACGCGTACACCGTCACACAGTCAGACCGTTACCCCGAAGGGGTGAAATACTCGATGCAGTACGGGACAACCGACGGCACCACCATCGTTCGGTACGACAACTTTCCGGATCATCCGGACGCCGCACACCATCACAAACACACCGAAGATGGTGGCGTGATCGATGTCGATTTCGACGGTCTTCGCCCGCTCTTCGAGCAATTCAGAAACGAGGTTCAGAACCATGGCGAACACTGGGGATAACCCCGACGACCCACGAATCATGCATATCCGGTTTCATGAAAGCAATCTCGACCGCGTCACGGAGACACTGAACGCACTCGATAGCGGCGAATCGCCCGAGCCGTATTTCGAACGGGTGTACAACGATGTCGAGAATCTCCACCGGGTGACGCGTCCGAAGAATCTAGAGCTGCTCCGGGCGATTGCTCGTGAAGAACCAGCGAGTATTCGTGAAACCGCGCGACTGGTCGAGCGTGACGTGCGACAAGTTCACGATAATCTGGAAGAACTGGAAGACCTCAGCCTCGTCCGCTTCGAGCTGGAGGGGCGTTCGAAGCGACCTGTAGTCTGGTACGACGAGATTGCAGTCGAACTGAACCTGCAATCGGATGACAACGTCTTCTCAGAACACGTTCGGGCATAGTTCGGGTATTGGCTCTATTCTACCATCGCTTACTGACGAGGACGAGCGATAACGTGTGTCAACCATTCTCGCACTATCTTCGTCTCTTGAAAAGATTTTCGACCAGTTCCGTCACTTCTGCGTCTTCTTCCTTCGGATATTCGAACTTCAATTCTTTCGCAGCCTCTCTCGCCACCCACCGAAACAGTTCCATGGTGGCGAATAGCGCCCGCCAGAGGTCGTCTGCGTCGTAGTGGGCGAACGCCTCTTGGAGTTCGTTGACGACACGCTCGTCGGCCCACTCCTCCAGAAACCGCCCGCCGTGCCACGTATCCCGCTCGGTTCGAGCGCGAGTGTGCCACTGGAGCATTGGGAGCAGACAGTCGTGTTTCAGGTAGCCGTCGACACAGCCCATCGCCGTCAACCGCTCGCCCCGGCGAAGCTTCTTCGCGGTCCAGACCGCGTGGTACCAGAAGTCGGCGACCAGTTCGCGAAACTCCTCGCTCGACGGCGGTTCCGGTTCGGGTGGAGATTCCGGCGTCGCGCCGGCGACCATCTCGCCGATACCGCCCGCGTCGTAGACGACCCGCACCCCGCGAGCGAGCGTCGACGCTTCGTCGGGGTCGGGACCGTCGCATTCCATCCGGGCGAGTCGCTCCATCGGAATCGGGACGAAATCCACGTCGAGACCCCCCGCGAACAGGACGCGCCGCTCGGTGCCGTCACCGGTCGCAGTCGACTCCAGAAACGTCAGAATCGGCGTGCCGAGCGCGGAGAGCCAGTCGGTCCCATCGAGATAGCGGTCCGGGTCGGTCGTGACGACAAGCAGGTCGAGGTCCGACCACTCGTCCGCCGGGCGGTCGTCTCGGGCGCGCGACCCGACGACGACGATTCCTCGCAGGTCTGGTTTCGTCTCGGCCCACGCGACGAACCGGTCGAGCAGTTGCTCGTAGGTCGCGTCGCTCGCGTACTCGGTCATAACCTCTGCGACCGCAGAACAGAAAAACGCTGTCGAGTGCGGAGTTAGCTCGTGACGACGACTTCGCCTTCGGCGACGTCCGGTTCGCGCGCCATCTCCTCTTCTTTCTCCTCTTCTTCTTTCTTCGCCTTGATCTTCTTCATCCGGAAGATCTCTTCTCGCTCTTGCTCTTCGAGTTTCTGCTCGATGTAGTCTTGCGCTTCGCGCAGTTCGGGCAGGAGTTTGAACTCGAGTGCGTTGACACGGCGCTTGGTCGTCTCGATTTCGGTGAGCATCTTCTTCATCGCCGTCTCGACTTCGGCGGCGAGGATGATGCTCTCTAAGAGTTCCTCGTAGGCGTCCGCGGTCTCGTCGATGCGGGCGCTCGTGCCGAGCACACCGTAACCACGCTCGTCGAGCGACTTCTTCACCTTCGAGGATTCGATCTGTGGAACGACGACGCCCATGATGTTCTTCGATTCGGTCGTAATCTCCGGATGTTCTTGCAGCGCGGCGGCGGCCCCACGAACCGCTACGTCGCCCTCCATCGCGCGGGCCATGTTGATGGTCTGCTGTGCGCGCTGGTAATCCTCTTCGAGACCGGAACGTACGTCCTGGGCCTGGTCGAGGATGTCCATGAACTCCATGATGAGACCGTCACGCTTCTTCTCCAGCGTGTCGTGACCCCGCTCGGAGAGATCGATGCGGTCTTCGATCTGCATGAGTTCCTTCCGAGTGGGTTTGACGTCCTTGGCCATCTTACGTAGCCCTAGGTAACTGGAGCGGGATAACTGTTTACAGTTCGACTGGCAGTGGCTTTCGAGCGCACGACCGTTCTTCGACTACCGAATCTACGACTCCAGACTGCGGTTCACCGACGACAGTTCACACTTCGAATGTGAACGACCTCGCCCTGCTCGGCTTAACAGCCTCGCTGAGGACGGGGCTTCCTGTTTCAACGACGCGCTTTGCAGACACAACGGTGTCCGTAGGGAGCGCAGTCTCCACAGGCGTTGATTCGGAGCGTCCCGCTCCTACCCGCTTGATACCGCGAGAAAGAATGTTCCACGCCGCGTTCGCGTCTCTATCCGCTTCGAACCCACACGACGGACACGAGTGTTCACGAATCCATAACGGTTTATCCGTCGAAACACCGCAGGACGCGCACTCTTTCGTCGTCCCGCGTGGATTGACCGGAACGTAGTGCGTGCCTTCGCGTTCACACTTGTATTCGAGCATTCGCAGGAACGTTCCCCACGCAGCGCCTGCTCGGTTCCGCGAGTTGCCCGGTAGTTCGACCAACCCCTTCGCGTCGAGGGCTTCAACCGCCACAAAGTCGTATTTGCGGGCGTAGTAGTTCGAGAGCTTGTGGAGGAAGTCACGACGCTTGTTCTTCAGGTCGGCGTGGCATTCGGCCACGACACGGCGCTGTCTCTCCCAATTCGCGGAACCGTGTTCCTTCCGTGAGAGGGTACGCTGTGCGCGTTCCAGCCGGTCGCGTTCATCTGATAAGTCCAGCGATTCAACCGCTGTCCCATCGGTGTCGTGAGCGTACTTGAGAATCCCCACGTCGATACCGACACACTTCTCGGATGTATCCGGTTTCTCGGGAGCTTCATCGGGTGTCTCGACACTGAGGATAGCGTACCACTTTCCAGTGGGTTCCCGCTTAATCGAGACAGTCTTGATGTCCGCGTCGTCGGGGAGGTTGCGGTGGAAGGTGAGAGGAATGTCACCGAGTTTCGAGAGCCAGAGTCTCGTCTGGCCGCTCGTGTTCTTGAGCTTGAAGCCGGATTGACTGTAGGTGAAACTTCGGTATTCGTCCGGTGCTTTCCACTTCAACGTCCCAACACGGTAGCCGTTGTCTTTGCGACCACGGAGCGTTGAGAGGTTATCGTACAACCGCTGAACGACCTTTTGAAGAACTTTCGAGTGAACGTCTTTCAGGTCGTTCCACCACTTCTTGAGACTCGGCAGAAGTTTCTGCTCGGAGTATGCCGACGTGTCGTCGTTCCGATTGAGTCGGTGGAGAAAGTGGTTGTAGACCTGTCTACAGGTATCGACAGTCCATTCCAACCGCTCTTCGAGTTCTGCGAATGGATTCAGTCGATATCTGTAGTTATAGTTCATCTACGTGCGTTCTTCGATGTGTTCGTCAAGTTTCGCTTGGACGAACGAGGAGAGGTTCAGGTGGTTGTCCTGAATCCACTCCTCTTGGTCGTCACGGATGGAGATGGTCTTTCGCGTTGCCACATCATAACTTACGTAATTTGCATACAAGTAGTTTGTAATTACGTGGGCCTGTGGGCCTGGAGCAGAACAGTGTACGAAAGATAATGACGGCGCTGCATTCGTCTTTAGTTAAGACTCACACCTCGGTTGCGTAGCGGTAGCGAGCGTCTCTTGCAGTATCGGTCGTTGCTGGTGGATTTTCTGTGCCTCTTCGATCAGCCGCTCCAACAGCGGC
>NZ_JBPEHH010000114.1:0-11256 GCF_054177595.1 Haladaptatus ordinarius
TGCGAAGACAGTTCGTTCGGTGAAGCGGGAGATTTGCGTTGGCACACTTCGCAGTCTTCCGCTTCATCACCCTTACTCCAGCGACTTGATCCGGTGCTGTCTGGCGATTAAACACGGCCCGTGAAATACACTACTCGTTCACAGAGGGCACCGTCTATCTGTCTGGGAAAAATCCATATAGCTTGGTTACGCGTTCTAGAGTATCAGATGACCGACCACCCAGATACTGATACGACTCCAATCACCGACCTTGCCACGTTCATAGCTAACCTCAAATTCGGCGATATTCCCACCGATGCTGTCCGTCTCGCCGAACGATGTGTTCTCGACACAGTCGGAGTAACCGTCGCTGGTATGACGGAGGGGGCCGGTAAAGCAGCGGCAGAAACCTTTGAGCGTTGGGGAGATGGCAACGCAAAACTCCTTGGTCGTAATCAGACCCTCCCGCTCCCGACGGCTGTTTTTATCAATGCGACGGCAGGCCACGGACTCGACTTTGACGATGTTTCGTGGGGGATGGGCGGGCACCCGAGTGTCCCGATGGTGGCACCCATTCTCGCACTTGCGGATGATGAGGACGCATCTGGGCGAGCGGTGATTACCGCATATGTGGCCGGCTTCGAAACGCAGTGTTATCTGAACGCACCGATTAGTCCGCATCACTACGAGCGTGGATGGCACGCGACAGCGACACTCGGCACATTCGGTGCGACTGCAGCTGCTGCCTCAATACTCGACTTGGACCAATCACAGACACGACAAGCGTTGAATATCGCAGCTTCAATGCCTGCTGGTTTGAAACGCAATTTCGGTTCGATGACGAAACCAATGCACGTCGGTCAGGCCGCCCGCTCTGGTCTTACTGCTGCACTGCTTGCAACAGAGGGTTGGACGGCGGCCCCGAACGCAATCGTTGGAGACCGTGGCTTTCTCGATCTCTATAGCGGCGGTGTTGCCCCGAGCTATGATGCATTTTACGAACTTGGTTCGCGCTGGGCACTCCTTGGGGATGGTGTACACGTCAAGAAATACCCATGTTGCTACTTCACACACTCGACCATCGCAGGCGTCGTCGACCTTGTCGAAACACATGATATCCCACCACGTAATATAGCCGAGATTGATGTTGTCGCTTCAAAGGGGACGGCTGACGCCTTGCATCACGATGACCCAGAGAATGGCCTTGAGGCAAAGTTTTCGATGCCATACGTCGTTGGGTACGCCGTAACGAACCGGATGGTCGATTTAGCCGCATTTGACGACGAGAATGTTGACGACCCGACAGTACAACGTGTTCGTGAGACGGTTTCACTCTCAGTCAATCCCGAACTGGACTACGACTCGAATGCAACAACGATCCGCCTCCACACGACGGATGGTAGTTACTACGAACACTCGCTCGACCACCCTCCGGGGACGTACTCCGACCCGCTTTCTCGAGAGACACTCCACGAGAAATTCCGAATGTGTGTCGATCGCGCAACCACTACGGATAGCGAGGAAGCACTCACGGCATTAGATTCCCTCCGTGACCAGCACACTATTACTCCTATACTCACATATCTTCAGTGAGTTACCGAATAGTAACCACTTCGACCCAAACATATTTATCACTTGTCGGCAGTGTTCAGATTGAGGTATGCGAATCCTAATCACGGGAGCGAACGGTACCGTCGGACAGGCAATCCTCTCGGAGCTCGGCGACCACGAGGAGTACGAATTCACGTGTCTTGATAAAGACAGTCATCCAAACCGGGAAACGATAGTCGCCGATATCACCGATTACGACGACATCCGGCCTCATTTTGATGGCCACGACGCTGTCATCCACTTGGCTGCAATCGTTGATTTGAGTGGATCGTGGGACGAAATCCTTCAGGCCAATTTCGTCGGGACGTACAACGTTCTACAGGCGGCAGCAGAGGCCGAAGTTGAACAGTTCATCTTCGCCTCGTCGATCCACACTGTTGGCATGTGCGAACTCGACTTAGCACCCGAGCTATACGATCCCGACTACGACCTCGAAATCGATCACGAAGTACCTGTTCAACCAGACTCCTTTTATGGTGTCTCGAAGATCTTTGGAGAAAGTCTCGGGCGACTCTTTATCGAGAGTCATGAAAACCCATTGGCCGATGTCCATCCTGCATTTGCCACGAACACACGCGACTTCCCGAAGCGTTTCTATTCGTTGCGAATCAAGAGCGTCCGCGACGCGGAACACGATCACCCATATGGACTTGCAGAGGAGGGCGTTGAAGCCGATCTGTGGACACGTGCTAGCCCGGATTATGAATACATGGCGGAACGGCTGAAAGCAACTTGGCTATCACACCGAGATCTAGGTCAGTTGGTCGACCGTTGTCTCCAAGATGAAACGGTGGACTTCGATATTTTCTGGGGCGTCAGCGACAACGACGCAACGTGGGTCGACCTCTCGCACACCCGTGAAGTACTTGGCTACCAACCCGAGGACAATGGAGCAGAGTGGACTGGCCCACCCACCGAAAATTAGGAGTGTGTTGTCGAGAGTGTCGCCGATCTGGTTCTGTTTGTTCTCTCGGTCGTTACGACGATGCTTCTTTTGCCGATTTAATCGACCCTACACTTTATGATATAGTGGTCAAGAATAGAGGTATGGTTGCCACAGGTGAGTTGGAAATATTCCGTCACTCGCTAAAGAGCATCGTTGAGGAAATGGGGGTTACGCTCCAGCGGACCGCCTATTCAACGAATATCAAAATACGACGTGATCACACTTGCGCGCTTTTCGATTCGGAACTCAGACACGTAGCGCAGCACGATATCGCCCCCCAGCACATCGGGTCGCTCGTCTCAGTTGTTCCAAAGAACATACAAGAATGGGAGGACGACCTGGCTCCCGGTGATGGTATTCTCATCAATGATCCGTACAAGGGTGCTGTCCATCTGCCAGATGTCATGCTCATCTCTCCACTCTTCCATGAGGACGAGATTGTAGGGTATGCTGCAAATTCAGCACACCACGTGGATATCGGTGGTGGAACACCTGGTGGCATTCCGAACGATAGCACAGAACTATACGCGGAGGGCATCATTATCCCCGGTGTCCACGCGGTGAAAAACTGGGAGTACGACGAAAACATTCTCTCACTAATTCTGCGAAATGTTCGCGAACCAAAAATGCGGCGTGGAGACTACCAAGCACAACTCGGCGCGAACAACATTGGAGAGCAGCGATTCAACGATCTTTACGATACGTACGGCCACGACCAGCTTACAACGTATCTCGACGAACTTCTCGATTACACTGAACGTCGTGTTCGCACAGCTATCATGGAACTTCCCGATGGCACATATTCGGCGTCAGACTACATGGATGGCGACGGAGTTGTCGACGAGCCAGTCAAACTCAATTTAACTATCCGTATCGACGGAGACGAGATGACAGTCGACTTCGAAGGGACTGCACAAGAGAACAAAGGGCCATTGAACTGCACGCCAGCGATGGTGTTCGCAGGGACGATGGCAGTCATAATGGCGTTTATCGGTGAGGATCTCCCAAAGAACGACGGATTCTATAGACCGTTCGAGTTCAATACACCAGGGGGAACGATGGTCAATCCGACGTACAACGCACCAGTGGCCGGTGGTTGGGAGATACCCATGCGTGCTGGCGACCTCGTGACGAAAGCACTCGCCGATGCCATTCCCGATGAGACGATCGCAGCGACGAAAGGAATCGTTTGTAACGTCGCGTATGGTGGAACAGACCCACGAGATGATGGTGAGTACGTCTACTACGAAACCGTCGCTGGTGGCTATGGTGGGCGAGCAGAGAAAGACGGAATGGACGCAGTCCAAACACACTTTCAGAATACCGCAAACAGTCCAATAGAAGAACTCGAAACCGAACTTCCGGTGTACGTCCGACGATACGAACTTATCCAGGATTCCGCAGGAGCAGGACATCAGCGTGGTGGTCTTGGTGTTCGGCGTGATCTCGAATTCTACGATCACAGCGCTTCTTTCTCCTTGCTCACTGAACGAACGCGGTCGAAACCATGGGGATTGTTCGGTGGCCACAGTGCCATGCCGTCACGCTTCGTTCGTAATCCAGAATCTAATGACGAAACAATGTTGAACTCGAAATCGACCACGCAACTCGACCCGAACGACGTCGTCAGTGTTCAAACGCCAGGCGGTGGAGGCTATGGAGACCCGCTCGACCGTGACCCAGATCGTGTGCTTGCCGACGTCCGAAACGAGAAAGTATCTCTTGAACGAGCCAGAGAGGAATATGGAGTCGTGCTATTAGATGATGGAACCGAAGTCGACGAAGTGCAGACCAGACGATTGCGCACTGAGCTCCGTGAGGGGACAGCGACTGAGGGAGGTGATTCGGCATGACGATTCGACTCGGCGTCGACACTGGCGGCACTTTCACGGACGTAGTGCTCTACGACGAGGAATCGGGAGAGATACATATCACAAAGACACCATCTACACCGCCGAACTTTGACGAAGGCGTGTTGAACGGTATCGATAAGATACTCTCACAGACAGAGGCAACCCCCGAGAACGTCTCGTTCCTCAGTCATGGTACCACCGTCGGTACGAACGCTGTCCTCGAGGATGATATTCCAAAACTCGGCCTCATCACGAACGAAGGGCTCCGTGACGTACTCGAGATTGGGGATCAGACACGGCCAGAACTGTACAATCTCCAAACGGACAAACCTCCGGCACTGATTCCACGTTCCCACCGTCGCGAGGTGGCTGGTCGGATTAATGCACAGGGTGATGTCGTCGATGACCTCGATGAGGATCAGGCGAAAGAAGTCATCCATGCGTTGGTCGAAGACGACGTGGATTCGATCGTCGTGTCGATGCTGTTTTCTTATTTAAACGATGATCACGAACGCCGAATCGGCGAGTTGATCGAGCAGACTGACGGAAATATCTCGTATGCGCTTTCGTCTGCCGTGTATCCTGAAACTCGGGAATACGATCGAACTGTAACGACGGTTCTAAACGAAGCAGTGAAAGTTCGCATCGCGGACTATCTCGAGCGCCTCGATTCAGGTATCGACGAACGAGAGCTCGAGATACCGTTAAATATCATGCACTCCGGTGGGGGCATCTTCGGACGGGAGCAGGCGACGGAGTTCGCTATACGCACCGTTCTGTCGGGACCTGCCGCAGGGGCAGTTGCCACGAGGGATGTGAGTCGAACAGAAGACCATAACTATGTAATCGGCCTCGATATGGGGGGAACGAGTGCCGACGTCAGTATTATCGAAGATGGAGAAATCGTTAGATCGACTGAAGGAGAGATCAACAATCTCCCAATCAACACACCACTCATAGATATCCATACGGTCGGTGCAGGAGGCGGAAGCATCGCATGGGTCGATAAAGCAGGAGGACTCCGGGTTGGCCCACAGAGCGCCGGTGCTGATCCAGGTCCGATCTGCTATGGTCGAGGGGGGACTAATCCGACGGTCACTGACGCCAATCTGGTACTCGGTCGCATCGATCCAGAGGGGTTCCTCGAAGGCGATATCGAGGAGGCTACAGAGCAAGCCGAGAAGATTCTCGAAACTGAAATCGCAAATCCTCTCAGTGAATCAGTGGAAGAGGCAGCGTTGAGCGTCCTCAAGGTGGCGAATGCGAAAATGAGTCGTGAGATACGACGAGTAACGGTCGAGCGGGGGCGCGACCCTGCCGAATTTTCACTCGCTGCATTTGGTGGGGCCGGACCACTCCAAGCAGCGGCTGTGGGACACCAGATGGATATGAGTTCTATCATTGTCCCTCGAAATCCAGGCGTCTTTTCGGCGCGTGGATTGTTACTCGCCGATGTCCGGATGGACGAATCCGAAGCGTATCTTGGCCGCCAGCCACATGCAGAAACTACACGTGACCAGTTTGCTAATCTTGAATCGACGCTTCGAAAACGGTTTGCTAATCAGGGCTTTGAGAGCGATGTTACTATCGAGAAACACCTCGATCTTCGGTACAAGGGCCAGTCATATGAGCTGACGGTACCAGTGGCAGGCAACACTCTCTCGGAAAAGACCCTCGAAGATACCATTCAGCAGTTCCACGAAGCACACGCTCAGCTTTATGGATATTCTATGCCCGAAGAACCAGTCGAGGTGATTACTTTACGAGCGTCTGGTCATATCGCTACTCCACCGGTGACCGATCATATCGATGTTCCGGTGGCCGATGCAGTTTGCGATACGCGTGAGGTATACTTCGAAGGCCGTGGTTACGTTGCAACTGATGTCTATTGGCGACCGCACCTCACGACTGGTAGTCGAATCAATGGGCCAGCAATTATCGAAGAACCGGGATGCACTTCGCTCCTCCCGCCAGCCACGTCTGCTGAAGTCTCCAAACACGGCTCGATGATCCTCTCACTCTGAGATCGGCCCACCATCGGATGTGTCTTTAGCCGTACAATCTCCGTAACGACAGAATCTCGTCGTTCAGTTATTATTTAACGCCAATATGAAAGTCAATCATCAAAAGAATTATTAATGCGTTCTACTGTTTCCATGGTATGGTGCGGTATACCAATGGTGAACAGCGGAGAAGTAGTGCAAGTCGTCGCAATTTCCTAAAGGCCACAGGCGTTGCGACTGCAACTGGAATTGCGGGTTGTATCGGTATGGGTAATTCCAGCGCCCCAGACAGTGTCACATTCGGACAACCAGCAGCCCTGACCGGCAAGTGGGACTTCCTGCAACCAGCAGTTTCACAGGCCAGTGACCTTGCAGTCAAGCAAATCAACGATGCTGGAGGTCCGCTCGGAGCAAAGCTCAAATTAAAGCGACGAGATACCGCTGTCAGCCCACAGCAAGCGAAATCAGTCTTCGAACAGCTCATCAACAACGACAACGCGATTGCGATCAACGGATTGTTCTCGAGCGAGATAACACCGCTTTTCGATTTCCTCGTCGAAAAAGAGGTTCCGATCAACACGCCCTGGCCTGGCTCGACTGCTCTCGACACCAAAGGTGGAGATCACGAAACACCGGACAAGTTGAGCGATGACGAGTGGATTTGGCGGACGACTATCAGCGATACTGTTCACACTGCCGGTGCAGCGAAAAATGCGCTCAGCAATGGGACAAAAAAGGTCGGTGTAATCAACGGGACGTCTCAGGGTGAACGGTCGTGGGCTGATGCGTTCATCAGTGCATACAAGAACGGCGGCGGAAAGGTGGTAAAGAAAGTCGAAGTTGAGGAAGGAAAATCAAGCTATCAGGCTGAACTCGAACGGCTGTTTCAGGCAGACTTCGATGGCTTCGTTGTCGCACTTGCTCTTGAAGACGCGACAACGCTGCTTCGTGATTGGTCGAACGCAGGATATGGCAACCAACCGATTCTGGAAGACACCCTCGCTTCGAACGACCTCGTCAAGGCGGTCGGGAAAGACTTGAAAGGAGCGTGGGTCTCATCCCCCACTGGGCAAGGTCCATATTATAAGGAGTTCGTTTCGGCGTTCAAGAAGGCAGGGGATGCTGAACTTCACGCATGGGCAGCGCCTGCCTATGATGCGGTGGTATCTACTGCGCTCGCGTTGCACAAAGCGGGTGAGGCGTCCACGGAAGCTATCGAGAAAAATCTCGGACCGATCACGCGCGATGGCGGTACTAAAGTTTCGACCTTCGAGAAAGGTATGAAAGAAATCGACAACGGAAACGACATCAACTTCCAAGGTGCTGGGACACCGGTCAACTTCACCGGCTATGGCAACGTCTTGGGCGATGTCGCTATCACGACGATGACCGGTAATAAGTTCGAACAGACGAAAGTCATCAAGGCGAAGGAACTCTCCGGAGTTGTCGACGAATACTAAACCTCACATCATTCTATGGGACTCGCACAGAACATCGTTTTCGGACTCGTGGACGGGTCGTACATCGCAATCGCGGCGATTGGATTCACCCTTATTTATGGTATAATAAATATGATAAACTTTGCATATGGGGAGTATATGACGATCGGTGCCTATGCAGGCTACCTCGCTGCTACGGTATTCACTCAATCACTCCCACTCGCGATCGGAATCGCACTCGTAATCGGGGGAATTGGGAGCTTCCTCCTCGCTCGTCTGTTCTTCACCCCGCTTCGAAAAGCCGGGAGCATTCCCCTTCTTTTGACGTCGATAGGTCTCGGACTCATCCTCAGGAACGCGATTCGACTCACTGCGGGAGCTAAAGCACGGTATTTTCTCGGTGGGGCGACGACACGGTATCAGTTCGAGTTCCTTCCCGACCTGACCGTTCTGAAAATCAATATCCTCGGTGACTTCTTCGTCACAAGCCAGCATCTCACGGTGATTGCGATTGCCATCGTAGTATTCGTCGGAATGCATCTTGCTCTGACGCGATCTCAATTCGGAATCGCGATGCGAGCGATGGCTGACAACGAGAACCTTGCACTGGTAACCGGTATTGATACGAACCGTGTCCGCGATGCGGTGTGGATCATCGCAGGATCGCTTGCCGCGCTTGCCGGACTGCTACTTGGGATCCAGACGAATGCGAGTGCTGGACTTGGATTCGGTCAACTCCTTCCAATCATCGCGGCTGCGATCCTAGGTGGAGCGGGGAGTCCCTATGGAGCCATTCTTGGAGCGTATCTGCTCGGAATCATCATGTCCGTCTCGATCGCGCTCTTACCGAGTTGGGCGACCCAACTCGGCACGACGGTTTCGTTTCTCGTACTCATCGCCGTCCTACTCGTCCGTCCGAATGGCATCGTGGGCAAGGAGGTTCGAAAAGCATGAGTTACAGGGATACAGTTGACTTCGATTCGATTCGACAGGATCCGTTGCTCGTCAGTGCAATTTGTGCTGGCATCGCAGTTGCAATCTTAGTACTCCCGATTACAATCACAATTCCCGGTACACTCAACGTCTTCTTTGAGGTTGGAATCCTGTTTCTCGTGTACTGCATCTTAGTGATCGGGTTGAATCTCCAGTATGGGTTCACAGGGCTGGTGAACTTCGGACACGTCCTTTTCTTCGCTGTTGGGGCGTACACCGTAGGCATCATGGCCGCTGTTGATCCGTTCGCTGGTATTGGTCTTGCACTTCCGTGGCCGATCGCCCTTTTGGCTAGCATCGTCATTGCTGCCATCGTCGGCGGAATCATCGGAGTGACAACGCTACGCCTTCGTGATGACTTTCTCGCAATCGTCACACTCGCCGCAGCAGAAATCTTCCACGATCTCACAGCCAGTTTTTCCAGTATCACTGGCGGTGAAACGGGACTACTCGGGATTCCACAGCCGATTGCAGACGCTGTTTCGAGCAATGATAAGGTGATGGTCACGACGTTCTTGATCTTAACAGCGGTCGTCCTCGTAGCCTATGCACTCGTTGAGCGGCTTACAAGTGCCCCGTACGGCAGAGTGCTTCGCGCCATTCGAGCTGATGATCTGGTGACCGAAACACTCGGGAAGAATGTCTTCAGGTACAAAATGCAGGCGTTCATTTACGGAGCTGTTCTAGCAGGATTCGTTGGAGGCCTCTATGCGATGTACAACGGATCTATCGCTCCGGGATTCTTCACACTCAATGTTACTGTGACGATCTGGATCGGAATGCTACTGGGCGGAGCAGCGAACAACCGTGCAGTAATCGTCGGACTTGCACTCATCATGAGCTTGCGACTCATGTCTCGGTTCCTCATCAACGTTTCACCCGTCACCCAAGACCAGTTCGCGTCACTACGGCTCATCCTGATCGGATTCATTCTTGTGATCATCATCCGATACAGGCCAGAGGGCATCTTTGGCGACCCGGATGAATTGGGGGTGAATCAATGAAGCTATTCGCTGCACACGGTCTTACGAAGACGTTTGGCGGGCTAACAGCACTTGATAATCTTTCTATTGAGATTGAGGAAGGTGACCTCGTGGGGATTATCGGTCCCAATGGTGCCGGAAAGACGACCTTCTTCAATTGTGTGACCGGGGTTCTCGAACCCGATCGTGGAGCCGTCGAGTTCGACGGCGCGGAAATTACGGGAGACGCACCTCATCAACTCGCACATCGTGGGATGGTTCGTACGTTCCAACTCACGCGGGAGCTGAAAACCATGACGGTGACCGAAAACGTTCGTCTTGCTGCACCGAATCAGCCAGGAGAACACACCATTCCCGCTCTTCGCCAGTCAAATAGTATGAAGCGTCGTGAAGCGCAAGTAGCTGACGAGGCATCCAGGCTCATCGATCGATTCGAACTCGATCATCTGGCAGACGAGTACAGCAGTAACCTCTCAGGCGGCCAGCGAAAGCTTCTCGAACTGGCACGAGCACTCATGCTCGATCCAAAACTCCTCATGCTCGACGAACCGTTCGCAGGTGTCAATCCGACGCTGACGAAGCGTATCGCTGAACACATCAACCAACTTAATAGCGAGGGGATGACGGTCGTCCTCATCGAGCACGAGTTGGAAACGCTCACAGAACTCGTCGACAAGCTAATCGTCCTGGCACAGGGCCAACTCCTTACGATTGGCAAACCAGAGGATGTTCTAGAGGACGAGCGTGTGATCGATGCATATCTCGGCGAATAGCGACCTCACTACTCTCCCCCACGAGATTCTTGCGTTAATCTTACATTTGATGGTGTATCGTAGGGGGCATCGATAGCTAATGCAACGTCGAGGAGTAGTCATCTCCTTTAGCGCTAAGTCTGTACTCTCCACTCCCAATACTGGTGGGTGCAGTTCGTGAATCCATTCTCGCCTGCTTCGTTCACAACCTCGACCAGACCCTGTGATCGCGAGATACAGACTACTTAGCTATCAGTAACGTCTGAGCGTTCAGGTGGCGTTCCGACCGACGGCGCAACGACCCGCTGGGGCCGAATATGAAAGAGAACTCGGGGATGGTCACGGGCGAAAGGGTATTCGTCAACCCCCCAATATCGCTGTGCCTGTTCGTCACTGAACGCCAGTGCCCCCTGCTCCGGCATTTTCTCCACTTCGCCGCGAACCTCCACGTATCGGTAAATATCCTCGGAATCGATGACGGTGACCGTAACACGTGGATCATGTTGCACATTCCTGTGTTTGCGCGTCCCCTTTTTTGTGACCACGAGAACGTGCGTACCGTCGTAATCTGCCCATACTCGGTACTTCCCATCGAGTCAGTGGATAGTCACGACTGACGGGGTTAGATTCTCAGGAAGCGTCTGGATGGGTGATTATGAGATTTCTCTACCATCCAGACACTGTTCTTACGGCTGCT
>NZ_JBPEHH010000115.1:0-11154 GCF_054177595.1 Haladaptatus ordinarius
CGGATAACTGAGCCCGGTTCTCTTTTTTTGTCGACGGCCGAATCGATCCGTCGAACCGTGTAAGAGTATCTTCAGCCGACGTCAGGAGGATTGGTGAGGCAAAATTCTTAGACAGGCTCATATACGACCACAGATTCTATGCCACTGATCGCGCGACGACGGGGCCGTGAAGAATGGTTGCCCATCTCTCAAATCATCTGTGTAATTGGCCGGTCGAATCCCTAATCCGAGTTATTCGTCCGTCTTGAATCCCTCACGCGGTGATCGGTTATCAGCCAACGAGCTAGGAGTACATACTGATAGTGACCATCTACTGGATCTCAGCTTCAGCACACCCGTACATTGATTACGTCAGCACACCAAGTACAGTGTATGCCCGTACGAATCGAGGAGTTCGAAGCCGGAGACCTCCCAAGTGGCCCAAGCGTGCCCCAACAGGTACTTGGCTATCTCTATACAAACCGGGACAAAGCGTTCTCCCGGTCGGAAATCGCTACCAGTATCGACGCGGATCCGAACACAGTTGGGACAGCCCTCTCACGGTTGAAACAGCGTGAACTCGTCCGACACAGAGGAGAGTACTGGGCAATAACGAACGATCTTAATCGGGTTGCAGACGCGTATGCTCTCCACACAATCACGGAACGGCTCAATCAAGACGAAGGAGCAATCGAACCTGACGAGTGGGACGCAGTCGCTCCGGACGAACCGCACCCAAGTGAGAGAGACGAATAGATGCAGCCGGAACGTGGCGATGTGGTTCGAAGTTCAGACCCGTTCAAACTGGGCGAAGAGAGCCAACGACCGTGGCTCATCATCAACAACGAATCGCATCCGTTCGGTGACGAGCAGTACGTGGCTGTCGCGATCTCGACGAAAGAGTACGGTGATTCGATTCCCTTAGAGTCAGCTGTCTGGAAAACAGGTGGTGTACCGTACGAATCGTTCATCTCTCCATGGGCAGTACATTCACCTCGTATCGAAGATCTGGTGGCGTGGCAGGGTCGAGTCACAAAGGAATTCGTCGATCACGTCGTTGATTCACTTGAGCCGTATCTTCGATGACGGTACACTGTGCACACAGATTTCATTGAGGGTACCGGGGGAGTTCCACTTCCGCTTATGGATTTAACCGGAAGTACCCAAGGACACCACCTGACGAGTGAAAATCCCCGGGTAAGGCACTTGAAAGACGTCTTCACGGTGGTTTTGGAATCAATAAACCGTATGATGCTACATCATTTGCGAACTGTACCACGAGCAAAGCAAGTGGTTCATAAACACCAAGAGAAGACTGTTGCTTCAGTATTGAGAGCAACCCTTTGAAACCTTCAGAAGGGAAGGGGTTGATCATTCACTTTCCGCTTATATGAAGGTTTGATTCGTAGATTAAATTAATATGAATACTATTATTATATGTGTAATGAGAAAACGCCAGCTCCGCTCAACGATCGTCTTACCACCGCTATACAGTCAAATTTCCAGGGCCTAAGAAAGAGGTGAAGATTTTTAAAAAGGAGGGTTGAACAGCTTCTTAGGGGTGAGGTTAGAAACATATCATATATTATATTATGTATCCTATTGGAGGTCCAACGGCAGCAGGCTACCGGCGGGGGCAAAACGAGTGGCCTCATGGGATGTGACGAGGATAATCCAACAAAATGGAACTCATTGTCGGCAGTATTCACGGATGATCCGAAGGGTCATCAGGAGGATCTGGGGCGAAAAATTAGGGTCCTGAAATTCACCGCCACTCAGACAAGCTTCCAGTTACGCTCGGATGTGACTGGAGAAGAATGCAAAGAATCCGGAAAATCATCAGAAAATTACATACATGATTCGTAAATTTGAATTACGAATACAGGCAAGTGAAGAACACGAAGACGAAATTCAAGAATACCTCTTAGATGCTCTGGAAGCAGAACGAGAGTCAATCGAGATCTCAAAATCTGGTGTCATTATCGTCGGGGATCTCACGCAACATCGGGTACGGGAACTTCAGGAACGTATCGAGGAATTCGGTGACACCATTGAATTGGAATTAATTGATTCCTCAAAAGAGGAATCTGAAGTATTCAGTATTCACGGGGAGGTTCAATTTGAAGGGGGCGAACCAATCAGTGACATCAGTGTCCGATTGTTCGAACGAGAACTTCGTAGCGAGCACGTAGTGGGCGAAACAACGACAAACGAAGAAGGCCGGTACGAGATTTTGTATCCATGGGCCCAGACGGAGGATGGTCAAGAGGGGCCCAACATTCTGCTCCGCATTTTCAACGAGGTGGAAACAGAACTCGAGGCTGAAACCGACCGAGACCATATCATCTACAACGCTGAACCCGATGAGACGGTTAATTTCACGATTGCACACGGGATTTCCGTGGCCCCGACCGAATACGAACGTCTCTTAGCCAATATCTCGAACCACTTGGATGACGCCGAATTGGCTGAGTTAACTCCCGAGGAAATCCGATTCATAGCAGGGGCAGCAGATATCGACCCGACTCGGATTCAGACCCTTGTCGAGTGCGCCAGGCATGCGGGTGAAACGGATCTCCCACCTGCTGTCTTGTACGCCTTCGCCTCTCAGGACTTATCGCTCGACGATCTGCTGTCGGAGGACATTGAGGACTTCCAACGAGCACTCGAGAATGCCATCGAGGAATGCATTGTCCCCCTCGACCTCCGCGAATCGTTCGAATCGATCTTCCAGAGACTACGGATCCTCCGTGACGAGATGGCGACATGGGATACGAGAGAACTCCGCGTTAACCTCCAAGATGAAGAGACCGGGGAACCGGTAGCCGAGTACCGTCTGCACGTGGTGGAATTACGCGAAACGGGTGAGGAATCCATCGGCCGGTACATGACCGACGAAGAAGGGAATACTATCGCGACGTATCGCGTAAATGTAAACGACCCGTCGAGCCGCGAGTTCAGATTCGAGATAGTTGATCCAAACGGTGTATCGATGCACGAGGTCGTCGTCGAAATTGAACCCGAGCAAGAAGAGCTCACCCTTGAGATTCCGATAGTAGAGCCGCCTGAACCGAAAGCGATCAGCCTAGATGCAGTAGTTGAGGTGGAAGAAGAGGAAGCGTTCAGACATCTCGCGGAGGCTCTCAAGACAAAAGACTTCAAGAGTTCGCGGGATATCCTGAAGGCTGGCGGAGTCCGCAATATTGAGGGAGTCGAGAATCTCGCAGCCGAACCGACCATCCGAAAGCTCGACGCTCACGTGAATCTTAGCATCCTCCCCACGACAGTCGAGGAGAATGCAACCTTGATTGACCACGAGTTCTACGGCGTCCAGAATATCGCGGACACCCCCCAGGAGAAGCTAGAGGCGATACTCCCTCCTGAACTTGAGCCACGCGTCCTCCATACCACGGCCGTCGTCCAGCAGGACTACCTCAAGAACGCTGGCGTGATCCACCTCACAGAACAGGCGAACGGCCTTCCATCGAGTTTCGACGGCCTCGATGGAGAATCACGTGCCGAGAATCCCGAGCAGGAGGCAGGTTTGCGATGTACCGACTGCGAGGATTGTGAGTCGGCCGTCAGTCCGATTGCGTATCTTGCAGACCTCATTCAGTACGTCAACAAACACGTCCGGAAGGCCCCAACCACGCAGGGCGTCTCGCTTGACGACCTCGGATCGATGCTCCTCCAGCCATTCGGGAGTCTATCCGCGTCCTGTCGGGCTGTCGAAGAGACGGTTCGACAGGTCAGACTCTGCGTCGAGGTGTTACGGCGATACGAGGACAGTCAGCAATTATCACCGGAGGAACTCGACCGACTCGACACATTCGAGCAGACGTACCTTCGTGACGCATACGAGACGCTGCTGACCGAAATCGGGACCTCCCGTGATGAACTACAGAACGCAATCGATGGAGACGAAGAGTCACGTGAGCGGTTAGCGAACAGACTCGGCATCGGGGTCGAGCATCTCATCGAGTTACTCCTCACACCGAGCGATATCACCGAGACCAGGCTGGAAGCGCTCGTCGGCTTACGGGAGACCAATGGGACGGATATCAATCGTGAAGTCAAAACGTCCCAGCTAGAGCAGTGGCGACACGAATATCTTGAGGGAGTGTGGTACGGTCTGGATCACCCCGTCGACGTATACGCGACGGAGTCCGAGGAACAACGCCCAGTGATTGACCCCGACGTCATCGGACCGGACGACTTCCGGAATCCCGTCGCAAATAACCCAGCGTTTTCTCTCTGGAAGAAACGTCGTACGTGGGTCGACAACCGGGTGAGAGAAGTCCGAGAGACGACCATCGAGGGTGATGGGAAACCCATTCTCGACGTCAAGAAACTACTCCGTAAGATGGATAATAAGACGCGGCTCTACTACATGGGGAAGCCACGCCCTGGCCCATGGAGTGGTTGGAAGCAGTTAGGGGAGGCAAGCACCCTCATCAGGACGTTCGAGTCTCTGTTCGAGAAGCTTGAGAGTGGAGACGAAGTCGAGTCGACCGAGGAGAAGGTCAAACAGCTCTCGTTGACGGTCGATAGCTTCACCCGCCTCATGGAGATCTATTGGAAGCACAGAAAGCATCTGCGAGACGGTCGATTCGAGGCCGTAACGGACGAAGAGTGGGACGAGTTCGTCTCGATTCTCGTGGAGTCAATGAAGGGCAGCCTCTCCGAACTGTGGATCGAAGAAGAATCCAACGAGGGGGTTGTCTTCGGAGGGAAGACCTTCTGGAAGTCACTCCGTGAACCCGAACAGGGCGAGTGGTCCAAACGACTCGAATCCCAACTTCACCCGCTGCTCGAGGTCGTTCAGATTCCGAAGTCCAAGCGCTCTACTCCGTTAACGATCGGCCGACCCCTGATCGACCCTGAACTCGTGACGCAGAAGGAACTCGTGGAGACTGCATTCCGGTTCAAAGTCTCCGGAATCAAGCAAAAGACGACCGCGGTGGCTGTCTGGGAAGACCGACGGGCTCAACTCAATGCTGTGACCGCATCACTGGAGCAAACGTACAAAGCAACCCCCGAAACGAAAAACGGCGTGGAGAAACTCCTAGACTCGGTCTACGGAGCACCGCCGTCCAAAGTCGGTGAGAAAGTTCCCACCTGGGAGAAGTACATCAGTTCGGTCACCACAGCAATCGATCTCGACGAAGCCAGCGGCCACCAGCGAGTCGCCAACGAACTCTATCTCGAGCCAGCACAGTTCAGCCACATCGTTACAATGTGGCGGATCGCGAGACCCAAGTCCACAGCCAAACCACCGTCCGAGAAGGACCTCGACGAACTCTACGCGGTACTCACCACCGCCAAGAAGTACATAGATGACGACAAGTACAAGCGCTGGAAGACGCAGGAATCGAGCCTCAAATACTGGCAAGTCCTGAAGGCGAGACTGCCGACGTGGAGAGCGAGTCCGACGACCCGGCAGTTGTGGCAGCGGGCCCTCCGAAGTCGAAATCAGCCAGCGATCGTCGACCCCGACCTCGTCCGTGACGCCGAGTTCGCCAACCCCGTCCAGGCGGATCCTGCGTTCTCCCTCTATCAGCAGCGAACGAAGGAACTGACGGACGCGCTCGATCGACTCAAACCTCAGAACCTCCCGGATACCACCGCGAAGGCCAGGAATCACTTCACGAAGCTACTGAGGAACGAGGTCGGCGTTGCTCCCCAGGAGCTAGTGGCCATCGATGCGGACTTCGAGGGCGGCGTCGACGTCTCGGGGCGACTCGACCAGCTCACCCTCTCGAAACGCGCCTTCGACTATTTGCACCGAATCTGGAGAAAAATCGAGAAAGACCGACCCGTCTCAAACGAGGAGTGGGATCACGTCTACCACATCCTACTTCGGGTCTGGAAGTGCCGGCAGTATACGGACTGGCGTCTCGAAGAACGACGCCTCAACGTCGGAGGGGGAGAAACAGGGCTCGTCCTCGACCCCGCGTTCTTCACGCTGGAAACCGAGCTTACGCCAGGTTCGGTGTGGCCGAGCGAGGAGTCACCATCGTACTGGTTGTACGACCGCGAGGCACGGGACGACTGGGAGGATACGCTTGAGGCTCGCATCGACCAATACGAAAACACGACCGAGACTATCGAGGAACTCGTCAGTACCATCGAGGAGGAGACACTCCCCGCCCTTCGAGACGGGCTTGTCGAGGTACTTGCAGACGGAGACCCGACAGGTGCCGGCGCCGAGTGGGTCACGAACATCCTGTTGATCGACGGAGCGGCGAGCGGCTGTCAAGAAACCACTCGGATGGCTCAGGCCATCGAAACGATTCAAGCGTTCATCGAGACGCTCCGTTCAGAGGACGAGTTCACAGCTGTGGAGGGGACTACCGTGGAACTCGTCGACGACCAGTACGACAAGCGGTGGAAGTGGCTCGGATCGTACGCGACCTGGAAATCGGCGATGTCGGTGTTCCTCTACCCGGACAACGTCCTCGATCCCACCCTTCAACGGGAAACGACACCGGCTTTCGAAACGGCCATGGATTCACTGACGTCGAGTCACAGACTCACGCCAGATCGCGCGTGTCGGATCGCACAAGAGTATTCAGACTACTATCGAGACATTGCTTCGCTGACGTTCGATGCGACCTGCTGGGGCAATACCCGTATCACCAGCGGTGGATCCTGCGAGGAGACGGAAGAGGGGCGACGTGACCTTTTCTATATGTTCGCTCGCGGCGGCGACCTGAATATTCCGAAAACCGGCAGTACGACACCCGACACGGAAGGATCAACAGTCTACTGGTCCGCGTACGATCCAGCGAAGTCTGGTGGGGAGCAGACGTATTGGGAGGCAATCGACGGCCTGAGCGACGTCGCCGAACTGTTCGGAGCAGTACCCTACAGGGGGAAAATCTACCTGTTCGCTAAACAGGTCGAAGATGGCATAGAAAAGCTCGTATTCACTCACTACGATCTCGATACTCACAATTGGCTTGAGAAACCCGAATCGCTCAAATTACCTTCCGATGCCGATTCGTTCCACGCACTCGTCATTCAGCAACCAAATACCGACTATCGTCCAGAGTTGATAATTCAGGTCATAGACGATCACGAGCCCATCGATAAAACGGCATACGCGTACAAATCGTATTATTTCGTCTTCAACCCTTCAGAAAACGGCTGGGCCGAAGAGGAAGAAGAAAAACAAGAAGCACCGATTACCTCGACTCCGCGACCGTCATCAATTGCGATCGCCCCAAAAATACCGGCTGTCTGGGCTCAGAATGTCGGTCGTTTCTTCTGGTTGTTTACGGACTCCGGAAACGAGCCCCAACCAGAGGGGCTATCGTTTACAATCACTGGGGAGAAACGAGGGGGGAACTTAAAAATCCAGCCTTCAGTTGTGTGGTGGCCCAGCAACCAGGGAATGTTAGTCGACAATATCGGTGCCGTCCACGATGATGACGGGAATATCCACCTGTACTACGGGGAAGAAACAATCAGTCGAAGCGCAGTATTTGGACCGACGTACAAGGGAAGCAAGTCCGTTTCTGATACACGAGTTGGCAAAAAATCGGAGATTGTCACTGGTATTATCCCATATGAATACCCGGTGAGGGAACTGCAGATTCCGCTATCGATAGTTGGAATTGCGCGACACTGCGGAGGGTATCCGAAACCGGATGCCGATTGGATGTTTGTCGGCCTTCAGACAAAGGACTCAAAAACACACGAGTACGTCCCGGGATCGGCAGATTTAGCAGTATTCCGATCGCTCTACATCTCAAAAGTCGACCCAGCCGTGGATGAGAGTGGTCGCACCAAACTCGATCTCGAGTTTCATCTCGAGGCTTCACCGCAGGTGCCACACACCCAAGAAAGTTTCAAAATCCCACAACAACTTTCCGGTAGACAGGACCTGCGAAGGAGACACATCAGCTTCGTCTTCAGTCACATAGAGTGGTCGACTTCGTCGATTCCGCACACTTCTCTAGTGAACGAGAACAATTCGGATTACGTTCGCGAGGCGTATTATTTCATTCCGATGCTGATCGCGAGCCAATTGGGAGAAAACGGAGAGTATGACGCTTCTCTCGATTGGTATCGGACTATCTACGATTACACCATCTCGGATGATGGTAACGGTTCATCGCAGAACTCGCGAAGAATATTCCCATTATCTAAGCTGAATAAAGGGGTTTACTCCAAGTACACCGGAGTCACCCCCTCGTACCAGCGCGAAGAAGACTGGTTAGTCGACCCGTTGGACCCGCACCAAGTCGCAGCGACTAAACGACCGAAGGCGTACACTCGATTCACTCTCGTCTCGATCATCCGGAGTCTCCTCGATTACGCGGATGCAGAGTTTACCTACGATACGTCGGAATCCGTCCCCCGGGCGCGGCGACTTTACGAGCAGGCTCAGGAACTGCTCGAATCGGACGAGTTACAGAGGGAAGACGATCCGTGCGCAGAAGTCGAATGGACATTCCGCGAGCACGAAACGGTTCTGGGTCTGAAAAACGATCCAGTGTGGTCTCCGATGGTTCAGGCACTGGAGATACAGATATCAAATATCGAAAAATACTCCGTCAAGCGGGACGCGGTCCAGACAGTTCTGCAGAGACTATCCGACGGGGGGGACGTGGGCGAGAACATCACCGCGTCCATGGAGTACCTGAATGAAATAGGTGAGGCCGAGTCACCACCGTCCTACGAGACTCTCTTCGACATCGACGCGGAGCGACGGAAGGGGTTGCAATCGACCATCCTGGCGAACGATTATCTCCAAGAACGGTTAGTCACCCTCGGGAAATCAGTCAGTCAGCAAGCGAAGCAGAACTCCGGCAAAGACGAAGGGACCTCGAATGAAGAGTCATTCGATCCAGACCTTCATCTCGCGCTCTGCATCCCGGCGAATCCAATACTGAAATCGTTGGACCTTCGCGCTACGTACGGCCTGTTCAAACTGCGCAACTGCATGAACATCGCCGGGATGCGACGCCAACTTGAACCGTACGCCGCATCCATCGACGTGGAGAGCGGGCTTCCGACGCTGACTGGCGGGCGACTGTCTCTTCCGGGGACGGTCCGATTCCAGCCGACACAGTATCGATACACGGCACTCGTGGCGAGAGCCGAGAAGTTGGCTGAACAGGCACGGAATGTCGAGGCGTCATTCCTCTCTGCTCTAGAACGGTACGACCAAGAAGAATACCAGCGGCTACAGGCACAACAAAGCCTCCAGCAGGCACGTGCTGGCGTTCGGTTACAAAACCTCCGTGTGAGAGAGGCAAAGGACGGCGTCAAGTTAGCCGAACTGCAGCGTGATCGCTCGAAGATTGAAGCTGAAACATACGATGAATGGATTACAGCGGGTCTGAGCGAATATGAGCGCAAAACGATTACCGCACTTAATGTAGCTGCAGTAATGAAATCGATCGCCTCGGGCCTCTCAACAGGAGGTAGAATCGCTGAGTTAGCCGCATCATTTAACCCATATATGTCGGCAGCCATTGCACAGTATTCAGCGGCTGAGGCTTTTACACAAGCGGCAATCTTCACGGAAACCCAGGCTCAGGTGTACGGTATTCAAGCGAGTCACGAACGCAGCAAACAACAGTGGGAACTCCAGAAAACACTCGCCGAGAAAGATATCGAAATCGGCGAGCAGCAGATTCGAATCGCTCAGGACCACGTTGAGGTGGTCGGGCAAGAGAGAGAGATCTCCAAACTCCAGGCCGACCACGCCAAGGGTATGCTCGAGTTCCTAGACACCAAATTCCTGAATCGACATCTCTACCTCTGGATGAGCCGCGTCCTCGAGGACGTCTACTCGTACTTCCTCCAGCGGGCGACCACGGTCGCGAAACTCGCAGAGAACCAGCTCGCCTTCGAGCGCCAGGAAACGCCCGCAGCCATCATTCAAGAGGACTACTGGAACGTACCATCTGAGAACATGCTTGGAGACGGGATGACCGAAGATAGACGCGGTCTCACGGGATCTGCCAGATTGCTACAGGATATCACCAAGCTGAACGAGTACGCGCTGACGACAGATGAGCGTGCCCACCAACTCACCAAGACGTTCTCGTTGTCACAACTAGCACCTTACGAGTTCCAGCGCTTCCGAGAGACGGGCGTCCTGAACTTCGCGACACCGATGGAAGCGTTTGACTGGGACTTCCCCGGTCATCATCTGCGGCTCATCAAACGGGTCAGAACGTCCGTTATCGCGCTTGTTCCGCCCACGGAGGGTATCAAGGCGACGCTCTCGAACAGCGGGCTCTCGCGCGTCGTCACGGGCGGCGACATCTTCCAGACCCGAGTCATCCGTCGCCAGCCGGAATCGGTCGCACTCACGTCGCCTACGAATACGACAGGCCTGTTCGAGCTACAGCCCGAGTCCCAGGACAAACTCTTCCCCTTCGAGAAGACGGGGGTTGACACGACCTGGGAGTTCCGGATGCCCAAGGCGTCGAATCCCATCGATTACGACTCCATCGCCGACGTACTCGTGACAATCGAGTACACGGCACTCGACAGCGAGACCTACCGCCAGCAGGTGCTTCAGGAACTGGAGCAGGATCCGAAGCGAAGCGGGGAGCGGGCGTTCACTCTTAAGAATGAATTTGCCGACCAGTGGTACGACCTCAACAACCCCGAGCAGTCGCCGACGCCGATGACGGTCTCGTTCGAAACGACGCGCGACGACTTCCCACCGAATCTCGACGATATCGAGATTAAACAGGTGTTGCTCTACTTCGTGAGCGACGAGACGGACACGCTTTCGAAGATTGACGTCGGATTGTATTTCTCCGAAGAGGGAAGTGACGCGTCGATTGGTGGTGAGGCAGCACCCGTCGACGGCGTCATCAGTACCCGGCGGGCCAATGCCGGCGGCTGGTACTCGATTACCGGCGGGTCGAGTTCGCCCGTTGGGGAGTGGACGCTCTCGCTTCCAAATACGCCGGCCGTGAGTAACCTCTTCGAGAATGATAATATCCAAGATATCCTGTTTGTCGTTACGTACGAGGGAGACGCAGAGTACTGGGTAGAATAGGGTCACTGTCCACTAAGAGCTAGTCATTTTCGGTACTTCCCATCGAGTCAGTGGATAGTCACGACTGACGGGGTTAGATTCTCAGGAAGCGTCTGGATGGGTGATTATGAGATTTCTCTACCATCCAGACACTGTTCTTACGG
>NZ_JBPEHH010000116.1:0-10982 GCF_054177595.1 Haladaptatus ordinarius
ACGGTACGCTGAAGCCGATGCTCTTTGTGCGCCGTTGGTGGCGCGAGCGTGGCTTGGAGCGTTTTCGTGGCGGTTGCGGTCACACTTCACAGTACGAGTTAGTAATAGTTAAGACTATCTAATCACTAATCAAGAATAGAGATGCCAAACCTCAACGTCGAAGTAAGCGACGGAGAATACGAACAGCTAAGCGAAGTGAAAGACGCACACGGTCTTACGTGGCGTGGGTTGGTGATTCAAGGCGCGAAGGCCTTGGACATCGACGGACCGCTTAAGTAGGACAGACAGCCGGGCGACACACGTGCAAATGCCCAGCTAAACGAACGCGATTCAACCCCGCGCTAAAGCACGGGGTTTTCTCGCTACCACAAGATAAATCATCTCGTGTCACTGAAACAGTCTACTGGTCGATTCCCTCGAAAACGAACGACCAGGCAACGACGAACGTTCGTCAAATCCACGGTCGGTGGCACTGCGGGCGTAGGATTGCTCGATGCGGTCGAATCTGGATTCAGACACCCTTGTGGCCGAAAACGGTTACCAGCGATACCCCGGACTGCGCTCGCATCTCGGACGCTCGTGCCGGTCGATGTCGTGTCCGCCTCGTGGTCATACCGTCGAAGACGTTCGGCCCTCGTCGGTCATCGCCCAGCGTTCCGCTGGCCCGAAGTCGTTCGCGAAGACTCCGGCCCACCCCACGACGCTGACTTGCTTGCGGGCTGTGGCGGTGCCTCCGGGTCCGGCATCGTCGGCTGGTCTCCCGGCGGCGGCTGTTTGCGCCAGTCCCCGCCGGGGAAGTCACCGCTCGCGGCGCGACGCTCCTGTTTCTCGAACACGTCGGTGACACGGCGATCTCCACTGGTCGAGTCGCGTTCGATATTTGGTGGCAGACTGGTCGAAAACGCGTTCTGCTCGAAGCGATTGCCGCGCTCTGCGGGCGTACCGAGCGCGAGGTCCGCGACCTTCGATCCGCGGACGCGGTTTTCACGAACGACGTTCCCCGACGGTGGAACGACGTGTCGATATGCGACGATGCCGAAGTTCTCGTGATTGCGAACGTCGTTGTCCGTAATCAGGTTGTCCTTCCCGCCCCAGACGAGGATTCCGGTACCGAACGTCGGATACGTCAACTGCTTGCTCGGGGCGTCGACGTTGTCGTTGTCGTAGACGACGTTCCCGACGATTCGGGTCGACCGCTGGGGAGGGTCGATTCTGTCTAGCGTGTTCGGGACGATTCCGGCCATATTGTGTCGCCATACCGAATTTTCTATCGTCAGGTCGCCACCCGCGCTCGTCCCCGAATAACCCATGGCGTTGCGCTCGGCGACGACGTCGGCGATGACCGCGTGGAACGGATGGTTCCGGCCGAGGTAGAATCCGGCGTCGGGGTGGCCCGAGGCGTAACTGTACTCGAACCGACCGTCGCGAGACCGGTAGGCGTAGATACCGTAATTCCCGTTATTGTACGCCGTCAGGTAACTTCCCCGGAACCCACGGACGGACGACCAGTAGAAGGCAGTGTCCGTGAAGTGGCGTCCGGTCACGTTTTCGACGGCCACTCCGTCGGCCTCGACGACCACTCCGTACGGTCGTTCGAACTCACCGTCCAGCACGACTCTGTTGCGGTCGGTTCCGCGCACCGTGATTCGCGGCGTCCAAATCTCGACTTCCTCCTCGTACGTTCCCGGACTCACGAGGACGAGGTCTCCTTCGCTGGCGTTGTCGACACCGTCCTGTATCGTCGGATAGCGTTCCGGGATACGAATCGTATCGAAGGTTCCGGAGGCGTTTTGCGCGGTGGACGGTGCTGTGACCCCGATAACGCCCGCGTGGCCCACTGTTCGGAGGAGACTTCTTCGAGTTCGTGTCATCTCACCCACCCGTTCTCGGTGTACGTGAAGCGGTCGTTTTGCTCTTGGGGGTGCCGCCAGGCAACCCGACGAACTCGGCGTCGATTTCGTGCAGACGGAGGTCACGTTCACGGCCCGGGCGTGGATGCGGCGAACCCGAAACTCGCTGCTCGAAGCGTTCGTCGTCGACGGGACTCGTGGGTGGGAGTCACGAGTCGGCGTACGACGAGACGAACGGACCGTTAAGTTTCACTCTGACTGGCAGAGGTTTAGGTGACCGCCCGTCGTGTTCTCGATGATGATGCAGGGAACGCCGCTGTTCGACAAACTGTTCACGGAACTGGTCGCCGTGCTCGACCAGCATCGCAACGTCGATAGCGTTCGCATCGCGACGACGCTTCTCGAACGCGATACGGGGACACAGTTGATCGGTCTCCTCGATGGTGGGGAGGCGGTGCTCACCTTCGAGAAGGCAACGGGGACGGTGGCACGGACTCCGATTCTCACAGACAGCCTCGATGGTGCGAGTTCATACGACGTCGACCGAGTCAGAACTGACGAACAGCTCTGGCGGTCGATCAGCGCGCTCGGCGACGACACGTTCGTCTGGGTCCACCCACGGTTTCGATGGCTCTTCGAAGCGCCGTACGCCGCATTGCTCGCGTGACCAGATTGCCGATGCGGTTCGACGAGTGGACGTTCCCGAAGATGGCGATGAGTTACGCATGCTCCCGGCGACCTCGACACACTACGGAACACATGTGCGCCGACCGACGTCCGGTGTCGCACGTTCCGGGACACCGTTTCCAGTATCGATTTCAGGCCATACGGTATTCGATTTAGTATGTCACCGACGTCGAACGACGAATCGGGGTCTCTCCAGCCTCTCCTGTGGTTTATTCTGCTCACGTATGCCGTGACCTGGGTTTGTCTCGTCCCTGGAATCGTGTCTGGCGGTGAACTGACGCCGCTCACCGTCGGTGGATACCTGAGTGGTGGCTTCGGACCGACGATCGCCGCACTCGCCGTGACGTATCGTAACAGTGGCCAGAAAGGAGTACGTGCGCTCGTCGCGAGGGCGACTGTTTGGCGCGTCTGCTAGTTTCTCAGCGAACTGGCCCTCGTCGGCGTGGACGTATCTCCGTTCGATATTCCGTCGAGGCAGGTCGCACGGCGAATCAGACGGGCAACTGCAGCGCGACGCTGTACATCGACCCGACTGACTCCTCACCGATGGCCGATGCGATGCGCTCGGTCTCGGCGACCAGGGTGTCACCTAGCTCGTCTGGTAGTCGAGAAGCCATAGCGACCGCCGAATCCGCGTGCGCTTTTACGTGGCTCGCGGTCCACGGAACTGGTTCTAATAGGGTTCGCTTTCGGTCGAACTCCCAACCGTAGCCGCCGAAGAGTCGCCGGAGCACCGCTTCCGGGTAGAACGTCAACGCAGGTTGACCCGTAGCCAACTCGGTAGCAGCGTTCTCGAGAGCGAAGAGTTCGCGCACGGTAGCTCCGTCGGGGAGTGGTTCGTAGTCGTCTATCACGAGGTGACAACCGGGGGCCGCGACCCGCGTCAGCTCCGTCGCGACCGATTCGAGCGACGCAGGTGCGAGAACGTTGAACAGGCCGTGAGCGGTGATAATCTCGACCGAATCGGACGCCAGCGGGAGGCGACGAAGGTCTGCCTCTAGTACCGCAGTTCGTTCGGGTTCGTCACGACCGACCCGCTCGTGGACGGTGTTCGCGTGGTCGCGGTCGTTCGTGACGGCATAGATGCGGCTGGCGTCGGCTGCGAGTAGACCGGCCGTGGTGTTGCCGAGACCCGCTCCGGCTTCGAGACAGACCGCCCCTGCTACCGGACGGTCGGCGAGGGCGGTCGTAACCGTCTGAGGAACGTCCATAGCTGGTTTCGAAAACGGTTCGTCGACGTTAGTGGTGGAGTTGTTCGGGAACTGGACTCTGGTCGTGGCGGAGTCGCTCGACGAGCGACCGCTGAGCAGCCTCGTTCATTCCGTCGTAGCGCTCGGCCGCGTCGAGAACCATAGCGACGAGCTTCGGGTCACCCGGACTGACGACGCTCGTGAGTCCCTGCGCGGCCGCGAAGTCGAATCGTTCATCGATTTCTGCGGGCGTATCGACCGGTTCGTACCAGTTCGCGTACGGACGGTCGTCCTCGGGGAGGTCGTCGGTCGGAGGCCACGACCCCTTCGCGAAGGCTTTGATGCCGAGCGTCCCGATTCCTGCATCGTTTGCGCGGTCGAGCACTGCTTCGTAGTCGTACTCGTCGGCGTCTTTGCCTGCGACGACCGGGTTCATCGGAAACATCACCGTTTCGAGGTCGTCGATGCGGTCGATGGCGTCGAGGATGAGTTGTGGTCCCCCGTGGCTCGTCAATCCGACGTGGTCGATGAGTCCTTCTTCCTTAGCTTCCCGGAACGCTTCGAGTGCGCCGCCCTCACTCGTAATCGTCTCCAGTTCGTCCTCGTACTCGAGACCGTGAATCTGGTAGAGGTCGACGTGCTCGACGCCGAGGCGGGTGAGCGACTGTTCGAGCTTTCGTTTCGCTCCCTCGTACTCCCGCTCCTGGGTCTTACAGCCGAGGAAGATCTCCTCACGATGTTGCCGAAGCTTGGGGCCTAATTTGAGTTCGGCGTCCCCGTACGTCGGGGCGACGTCGAAATGATTGACGCCGTGGTCGAGCACGAGTTCGACCATCTGGTTCGCGCCTTCCTGTTCGAGCCAGTTGAGCGCGATGGCGCCGAAAGTCATAACGCTGCTGTCGTGGCCAGTCTCGCCCAGAGAACGCGTTTGCATAGTTGATGGTTGTGGGCGATTCACAAAAACGTATGTCCCGATGGAGACGCTCGTTCCGCGAATGGCGGCGAGTGCAACCGATACGAGCTCACCGTCGACGTTCGGTTCGAGTACGAGGGAGCGGCGGTCGTTACTGAATCGGTCCTGTTGCGTATATCGGTGATGTGAGACCCACCCCTCCGAGAAGTGAGTGTACAGTCGAGACAGATATCGCCAAAGAAGTGTGTCGATACTTCGCTCCATCACACTGGAATCCTCACCACTCGTAGTGGATGCCGATATCCGACCGCTCGCTGTTTGGTGATACCATCTTCAATCAGCGAGGGAATCCCGGCCTTTTAGGCCGGGCGGGAATCGCGTAAACTTCACTACGCAACCGCCGAAACCGGCAGGCTTAGGACCCCTCGTTACATAACTACTCTTGTTGGAAGAATGCGGCAGAACAAGTCGCCGACGCTGATTTCGTTGGTTGCGCAACCACAGCAAGTCTCGGCAGGGCCAAAGAGCTGAACGCGGTTACAGTCGCTATCGTTCTCGGTCGGACCACGCGACTGTTCTTTGTCGAGACGGGGTAACTGTCACCTGCCCCCTGGAATCGGGAATGATGACCGCGACACGTCCGAGACGGTCCTTGTGAAGCCCTATATGGGTGCGTAGCAGGGGTAGAGCGAGAGAACACCGGTAAGAAGTTGTGTTCCTGGCCTGGTCTGGCCATACACAAGCCCCGGCGTTTACGCCGGGGTAGGTGACGCACCGCGAGCTACCGTGGACATCGCAGTGGAAGTTAGCTATTAACATAGTACCTTTCACGGAGTAGTTCGAAGACCTCGTGGCGTAATTTCTTTCACTGCTCTCACCACCAACTGACCCGACCTGATTTACGCCTTGCGAGCGACCAACACCCATGACTGAAATGGGGGAAAACGAGTTCGTGGCCACGAACTGGGCGACGCTCCAGCGCCTTCTGTACCGAGACTCTTGGAACGATGACCTCGAGCGTCACCGGTCGCCGTACGTGTTTCGGGGCATGACTGCAACGGACCACAACCTCGAGACGTCACTCCAGCGGTTCGTTGGCGGTTCCGGAAACTGGGATCTCGAAATACACCTGCTCCGGAACTTTCGACAGTACGCCCGCCAAGAGATAGACCAACCCGATTCACCGTTCCATCTCATGGCACTCGCCCAACATCACGGACTGCCGACTAGACTCCTCGATTGGACTTACTCTCCGGCCGTCGCAGCGTACTTCGCGACTGACGGGTCCCCGGATACCGACGGTGTAGTATGGGCAGTCGATTACGAAGCAGCTCACAATAAGCTTCCCGACCATTTTCGCGAGTTTCTCGCCGAGTTGGGAACGAACATGTTCAATGCGGCGATGCTCCACGACCTGATGACGATGGTCATCGAGCGGTCGGCCGAATACGAGAGTCAGTTGGCCGACCGGCGGACGCTTCCGATGCTCGATGTAAGAGACGTCATCGAAGAATTCTCGAAACAACGAGGCGACGACCATATCGTCTTCTTCCAACCACCGTCTATCGATCGACGCATCGTCAATCAGGCGGCACTCTTCTCCAGTATGGCCAATCCACGGACGTCGATGGACGAGTGGCTAGCACGACATCCAGAACTCTACTGGAAGATCGTCATCCCCTCCGAGCGAAAACGGGAGTTTCGTGATAAATTGGATCAAGCGAACATCAATCACCGAACGCTATTTCCCGGCCTCGACGGAATCGCAACGTGGTTGAAGGACTATTACAGACCCAGCCAGTCGCGATGACCGTACAGCAAGGATAGCAAAAGAGAACGATAGTCCTTCCCCCATCCGTGTTCGGTTAAGGATCGAAACCAACAGACGGTGCTGTCTTGATGAGGTTATCTTCAGAAACCGCGTAGAGAGAGGTTGTGTTACCTGAACTCTCTCCAACGCTCATACGACGCCGGTTGACTTCTCTCTTTCCAGCAGACCTCATTGAAGGCATCGCGCGCGAGCGCGATGCCGTCCAACGTCAGCGAAAAGTCGACATCACGATGCTCGTCTGGTCGCTCATCTTGGGTTTCGCCGTCGACGGCGAAACCCGCTCTATCGTCGCGTTTCAACGAGTCTACCAGACAGCGACCAATCAGACTGTCTTCCGCTCCAGCTTCTACGACCGATTTACGCCACAACTCCGTGACCTCTTGAGCGACCTCCTCGCGCACGCGCTCAAGGAGGTCGCGGTTCCTCACACCGTCGCGCCCCAACTCAGTCAATTCCGCGACACGATGATCGCTGATGCAACCGTTTTTCGGTTGCATCGGCTCCTTACGGCGTTTCCAGCGACTCACAAGGATCAATCCGGAGCACAGCTGTATCTCGTCTACAACGTGACGAAACGGACGCTCGCACAGTTCAGCCTCACCGACGAACGAACCCATGAAAGCAGCCAGTTCCCCGTGCGGAACTGGCTGCGTGGACGGCTGTTTCTGTTCGATCTCGGGTTTTACAGCTACCGTCGCTTCGCGTTGATTCATGCGAACGATGGCTACTTCGTGAGTCGGCTGAAGACGAACGCAAATCCGCGAATCGTCGGCGAGCGACGGAAATGGCGCGGGCGCGCCATTTCCTTGAGAGGGAGTCATCTCCAAGACCAGCTCTCGAAGCTCAAGCGGAAGTACATCGATGTGACTGGTGAATTCGGGCAGATTTCTACTGGTTGTCGTTCCGAGACGGCCATTGCCGTGCATCAGACTCGACCAGACCGAGTAGTGTTCGTCGTCGTTCGCCCAAGTCCTCGAGGGACGAAGCGAACTCCTCGTTCGAGACCGTCGAAACTCCGTTATCGCGGATAGTATCGAGATCGGGTGAGGGTGGAGGGCTTCCTGCAGGCTCGATGAACGAACTCCGAAGCGTCTCGAGATACCCCTGGACGCTCGAACGCGCGTTCGTGAGAATGACGTTACTTGGTCGGTCGCGTTCAGGGACGCCAAATTTCAGTATCGTCAAAGCCTCGTCGAGGACTACTATACCGACCACTGACGCTTGCTCGGGGTGCCTGCTGTAGAAGTAATGAAGAACCGGATATGCTTTATGATTCGATGTGAGGGTGTTGAGCTGCGAAGTGAACGAGTTCAGCATCAACTCGAGGCCGTGGAACTCCTCGCCGTTCCAACTCGCCTGAACGATGTCCTCGCCCCGTGTGCCGAGTCCGGTCACGTTACTCGCGAATGCCCGTTTCTGGGTGACGGCCCCGAGAACCGAGAGAACGTAGGTGACGCTCAGCGTTACGAAGAGGAGTCCACTACCCGTGGTGAGTGCAGTGGCGATCTGCCAGACACCGTCTCGTGGAACGAAATCACCGGTTCCCAGCGTGAACAGGGTATATCCGGTGAAATAGATCTGGTCAAACCAGGAGATAGAACCTCGGTCGAGTGTGTCGATGAGAGCCCCCTCGGCACTGGCGAAGAGAAGCGTCCACCCTCCCCAGAGCAGTAGTATCCACATCATCAGGCTGGCGATAAATACGATCGGACCTGCGAGGCTAAGCACCAAAGAATTTCGTGTCCCTATTTTTCGAAGCAGTCGCCACGTCCAGGTCATCAAGCGGGAGGTGAGCGGGCCGGCTCCGCCTTCGACCCAGACCGTCGTCCACAGCAAGTCTACGACGACGGCAACGAGAAGGACCGCACCGAGGACGAGATACACGAGATTCATTTATTGTTTCCCCGGCGATGAGAGGTCACTGACGTGCATATCGAGTTCTATCGTCTGCAATGTAGCACTATGTTCATTTACATTCTTCGCCATCGAATCAATCATTAGAGCGGTGACAAGTTCCCAACGAGGTATCGCCGAATCGATTACCGTCACCCACATTTCCTGTTTTCATGCGTTCTCGATTTTCGGTAGAGACGTTACCTGTAGATTGATTCAACGTGGTGGAGACACCCAGCCGACTGTTGGTCGAGTACTACGCTAATCGAGTCCCTCACCATGTAGTAGTCGATGGCAACCGAACGCTCCGATATCAACCTCGGTGTAGGGAACGTTACACGAAAAGACGCGGCGAGCATACTGGTCAGCCACCCTACGCGGGTTCTTTCGGTTCTCTTCAGGCGTGCGCCGTGTACCCAGCATCTTCGACGGCCCGGACGAGTTCTGTGATATCGGCATCCCCTTCGATACTCGCCTGCTCGGCCTCGTGGTCGGCAGTGGCGTCAGTGACGCCGTCGAGACCACGGAGGGCTTGTTCGACGGACTGTTCACAGTGCGTACACGACATTCCCTCGACAGTGATCGTCGTTGACATACACATTGATATACGTCGGGCTATCTTTTTTGGATTTTCCTTTAGATTCAGAGGCTGAGATGACACCATTACCTTGGAAACGAAACAAAACGCACACGGACGTTCACTCCTGGGAAGAGATTCATCCGTGGGTTCACACCAGGTGGTGACCCACATCACACGAGTTCAGATGGAAAAACCGACCTCGGGACGTTGCAGAACTAACATTCGAAATTCGTTACTGTTGGATGATAACCGAGCGGACCGGTACGATGGATTCGTTCACCGTCAAAAAGAGTGGATAGGTACTCGACCGTCGTATTCGACGGCCACACCGCGCGTTTCTTTTCGAAAGGTGGATGTGGGTGCCTTCGATTTTCAGTTTCTTAAGAGCAACTGGCAAAATCGATGCCAGCGTAGTTCACGTATGGAACTCGGTCTGGGTGACGGGATTCTCGAGTCGCTACGGATAGGGATTGGTTTCCTCTGGACCGCTGCGTGGGCGATCGTCATGGGGCTGATGATTACGAGCGTCGTGCAGGTCTACGTCTCGAAAGAGCGGATGGCACGGCTTCTCGGCGACGACGACCTCGGTGGCCTTGTGAAAGCTACCGCCTTTGGTGCTGCCAGTAGTGGCTGTAGCTTCGGTGCCGTCGCTATCGCGAAGGGACTCTTCAAGAAGGGAGCACACGTGGTGAACGTACTCGCGTTCATGTTCGCCTCGACGAATCTCATCGTCGAACTCGGGTTGATGATTTTGATTTTGCTCGGTTGGGAGTTCCTCGTCGCGGAACTCCTCGGAGGAGTCATTCTCATTGCGGTAATGGCGCTCATCGTCCACCTGACGCTCCCAGAGAACCTCTTTGAGGACGTTCGAGAGGAGCTGAATCGGCGTGACCACGACCACGGTATCACCGAGGATCCGACGTGTGGAATGGAGGGCAACGACGAACACTCACTTGTGACCGACGGGGGTGAAACGCTGAAATTCTGTTCTGCTGGCTGTCTGGAGACCTACCAGCAGGAGGTCGCCAGTAATGGGGGCTGGCGCGACGACCTTCGCTCGTGGGGTGGCTGGTACAAACTCGGGAATCAGTACCGCAAAGAGTGGGCGATGATCTGGAAAGACGTTATCGCTGGATTTCTCGTCTCCGGATTCGTCATCGTCTTCGTCCCACAGTGGGTCTGGAGCAGGCTCTTCATACAGGGAGAAGGGCTACTCGTCAGTGCCGAGAATGCAGTCATGGGCGTGACGATTGCCGTCATCAGCTTCGTTGGCAGCATCGGGAACGTTCCGTTCGCCGTTGCACTCTGGGGTGGCGGAATCAGCTTCGCGGGCGTCATCGCGTTCGTCTACGCCGACCTCATCACGATTCCGGTGCTGAACGTCTACCGCAAGTACTACGGCTGGAAGGTGATGCTGTACATCCTCGGCGTCTTTTTCGTCACGATGGCCTTCACCGGCTTCCTCATGGAGGAACTGTTCACCGCCCTCGGTATCGTCCCGAACCTCGCTGGCGGGCAGACGGCCACTGAACGGACGTATTTCGAACTCGACTACACGTTCTATCTCAACGTGATCGCGTTCGGTCTCTCGGGATTCCTCCTCTACGTCTATCGGCGAGGACTCGGTGCACCCGGTCAGTACCGCGATCCTGTCTGTGGGATGCGCACTGGCAACGAGGATCCAAGCGTCACCCACGACGGCGTGACGTATTATTTCTGTTCGAACCGATGCAAGCAGTCGTTCGAGAGCAATCCTGCCGAGTTCTCACACGTACATCCGCGGGTTTCAGCGGCGGGAACGTCGACGGACCACGAGCAACATTGAGTGGGGTCCGATGACCACCGCAATCAGACGTCGAGCCGTAGTCTTGCGATGGATAATCAAAACTGGTACAATGGTGTCTATCCAATGCTCACACGTGACATCCTCGCCCGCCCTAAAGGGCGGGGCTTCCTACAAGGGAAGCCTCATTGTCGGAGGTTTCGGAACCATACTCCGAGAGAGTCGTCTGTCGGGGTTGCCGACTCGTCTCTCGGT
>NZ_JBPEHH010000117.1:0-10940 GCF_054177595.1 Haladaptatus ordinarius
TGTGAAGCCCTATATGGGTGCGTAGCAGGGGTAGAGCGAGAGAACACCGGTAAGAAGTTGTGTTCCTGGCCTGGTCTGGCCATACACAAGCCCCGGCGTTTACGCCGGGGTAGGTGACCAAGACGTTGAACCTCGGCCTCCTCCGCCACGAGGATTCGACCGTCCGAACTGCCGGAGACGAGGTTACACACGGGATGCGAATCACGGGTAAGACGAACAAGGTTCGAATCAAGCGAACGAAGTTCGTCCACGATGCGGTCGGTGGCTTCTCCCTCTATATCGAGGATGGAAACAAGCCAGTGTACGTCGAAGACAGCGAGTTCAAAGGCGATGGCGGCCACGACAGCGCGCGCGCAGCCATCCGCTGTGACCGCGACGAGTGCCAGTTCCACAACCTCGATGTTAGACAGACCGGGACCTGGCGCCGCTGTGCCATCGAACTGCACGGGAGAGACTATCTGCTCTACGATGGGAAGTACGTCAGTCGCGAGCCTCCGGTCAACAACCACGCCGACGACACGTGGGTCGAGAACATCTACGCCAAATCGACCGCCGGTAAGGTCGGGGCCAGACTCTACGCCAGCGGTGACGGAGTGTATCTCAAAAAGAACACGCTCGTCAACGGATTCCAGGACCGGGGATGCGATAACCTCCGTCCTACGACAACACCTACTGAGTCGAAGAACGCCTTCCGTTGGGGACGCGTACCGGTGGCAGGACGGTAAGTTCCCCGCGATTCGTGACGAACGGTACGTATCGACGTCCGCCTCTTTTCGTACTCCGCACCAGTGTCTGGTGATACCGACGCTGGCATCGTGAACGAGCGACGCGACAGCGGGCTACCGACTGGCGTCGTACGCATCGAACCACGACGAGACGACCTGCTGGAGGGCACCAGTCGTGCTACCGAGGTTCAGCAGCTGATACCCCGAGTTCGCTTTCTCGTTCACGTCGTCCATCCCGAAGCCGAGGCCGCCGACCGGCACGTCCGCATCGATACTCGTTGCCCGTACCGTTTCGACTGCGTCTTGGACATCCGAATGGTCCAGTTCGCCGGGGTGGCCGAGTGCTACCGAGAGGTCGAGTGGCCCGATAAATACGAAGCCGAGGTCGGGCACGGTGAGGATGTCGTCGAGGTTCTCGACCGCAGTCGGATTCTCGACCGTCACGCCGACGACGGTCTCCTCGTCCTCTGTTCGAACGTACTCGTCCCTCATCCCCCACCGACTTGCGCGCGGGTTCGCGAGGCCGCGCGCACCCGCAGCGTCGTCGTAGCGAAACCGTGCTGCGCGGACGATACGGGTGACTTCCTCCGCCGTCTCGACTCGCGATACGAACAGGTTTCGAACGCCAGCGTCGAGGGCTTTCCTGACGAGCCCCGGGTCGGGGGCCGGGAGTCGAACGAGGAGCTCCGTCCCGGTAACGTCGGCCGCCCGTAGCAGTTCCTCTAGCCGTTCTCCGTCCCACGGACTCGGGCCTGCGTGTTCTAAGTCTATCCAGACGAAATCCAGCCCCAGCTCACCGAAAAATTCGACGAGCGTCGGGGTGTACGTGTTTTCGAGCACCCCGAGCGCCACAGCATCGCCGTCGAGCGTGGCACGAAGCTCGTTGGTTCGTGGTGTTTCCCCCATGCCACGAAGCGTCGCGGCGGATTTCGATAAGTCTGCTTGCCATCTCTCCGGTCCGAGGAGACGAGAACGGTTCGATAGTGTCGGAGTACACGGAGAGTACAGTCTTATTAGTCTCGTCGTGGTACCAGGTGAGGGAAGACCATGCCGGGTGTTACCAGATTACAAGAGATGTACGAACAGATGGTGACCGCACGTCACTACGAAGAGCGCCTCCAGGAGGAGTACTTGGAGGGCAAACAGCCTGCGTTCGACATCTCCGCCGGACCGATTCCGGGCGAACTCCACCTCGCCGCCGGTCACGAGGCGTCAGCAGCAGGTGTATGTGCCCACCTCCACGACGAAGACACCGTCACGGCGCCACACCGCCCTCACCACGTTGCCATCGCCAAAGGCGTCGATTTGAAACGCATGACTGCGGAGATTTTCGGGCGCGAGACCGGGCTCTGCAGGGGGAAAGGCGGTCACATGCACCTGTTCGACCCCGAGGTGAACTTCACGTGTTCGGGCATCATCGCGGAGGGCTGTCCACCTGCGGTCGGGGCGGCACTCGCGGCTAAGAAGCGCAACACGGACGACGTGGCGGTCGCGTTCCTCGGCGAGGGTGCAATCGACCAGGGAGGCTTCCTGGAGTCGCTCAACCTCGCGAGCGTCCACGACCTGCCGGTGGTGTTCGTCGTCGAGGACAACGACTGGGCCATCAGCATGCCGAAAGAGCGAATCACCGACGTCGAGAACGGTGCACAGCGTGCTGACGGGTTCGGCCTCCCCGGCGTTCGCGTCGACTACGACGACGCCGTCGCCGTGTACGACGCGGCCGAAGACGCCGTCGGCCGGGCGCGTGCCGGCAACGGACCGACGTTGCTCGAAGTGCAGGTACATCGCCGGATGGGTCACTTCATGGGAGACGCCGAAGGCTATCGCCCGAAGGAGGACGCGGAGCGGGCCGAGCGTCTCGATTCTATCGAACGACTGGCCGACGACCTTCGGGAACGTGGCGTCGAGGACGACGACCTCGACACCATCCGTCAGCGTGCCGAAGAGCGCGTCGACGAGGCCATCGAGTGGGCGAAAGAACAGCCAGAGCCGGACCCCGAAACGGCGTACGAGGACGTGTTCACGAACCCGCTCGAACGCTGGCCGCCACGGCCGACGACCACGCCATCGGGAGGTGACGACTGATGGCGAGCGCACAGGAAACGACCGAACGCGAACTCACGATGAGTCGGGCGATGGTAGAAGCTATCGCCGCGGAGATGGAGGAGAACGACGAGGTGTTCGTCATGGGCGAGGACGTCGCCGACTACGGCGGTATCTTCGACAGCACTGATGGACTGCTGGAGGAGTTCGGCCGAGACCGGGTGATGGACGTACCGATCAGCGAGACGAGTTTCGTCGGCGCGGCTGTCGGTGCGGCACAGGCTGGATTGCGCCCGATTGCCGAACTCATGTTCGTCGACTTCTTCGGCGTGTGCATGGACCAGATCTACAACCAGATGGCGAAGAACACGTACATGAGCGGCGGTGGCGTCAGCGTCCCGATGGTTCTGATGACCGCGGTCGGCGGCACCTACAACGACGCTGCCCAGCACTCCCAGACGCTGTACGGCACCTTCGCCCACCTTCCCGGGATGAAGGTTGTCGTCCCGTCCACTGCGTACGACGCCAAAGGTCTCATGCACGCCGCCATCCGCGACGACGACCCGGTCGTCTTCATGTTCCACAAACGGCTGATGGGTATTGGCTGGATGCCCGCGCCGGAAGGTCCGAAGACGCCGGTACCAGATGACGACTACACCATCGAGTTCGGCGAAGCCGACGTGAAACGCGAGGGCGAGGACGTGACAGTCGTCACGCTCGGCCTGCACGTCCATCGGTCGCTCGCGGCCGCCGAGGAACTCGCCGACGAGGGAATCGACGTGGAGGTCGTCGACCTCCGGACGCTAGTGCCACTCGATACCGAAACCGTCGAGCAGTCAGTCCGAAAGACGGGTCGGCTGGTCGTCGTCGACGAGGACTACCGCTCGTTCGGCGTCTCCGGCGAGATAATCGCCCAGGCGGCCGAGTGCGCGCTCGACGATCTGGAGGACGTTCGCCGCGTCACCATGCCCGACGTGCCGATACCGTACGCCCGTCCGCTCGAGCAGGAGGTCAATCCCGGTGTCGACGACATCGCCGAAGCGGTACGCGACGTCCAGGAATGAGTGGGGAAACCATCGACGTGGACTCTGCCGACGTATGGCCGACGGACGCCGAAGATGTCGAGGAAGCTATCGTCGCTAACTGGTTCGTCCGCGAGGGCGCTCACGTCGAGCGTGGGGACACGATAGCCGAAATCCAGATCGAGAAGGTGAGTGTGGACGTGCCGGCACCGGAAAGCGGCCAGGTCGTCGAGGTGGCGATACCGGAGAACGGTGAGTTTACACGGGGAGACAGCCTGGCGCACATTCGGCCCGATTGAACGGTGTCACCACCCCTTCGGGCGCGTTTTCGACCGTCCACCGTGGGGTTCGGGGCGGACGTGGAGTTCGCGTGCGTCTCGATTGGACGGTCGGCAGATGAGGGACGGTCGGCAGATGAGGGACGGTCGGCAGATGAGGGACGGTCGGCAGATGAGGGACGGTCGGCAGATGAGGGACGGTCGGCAGATGAGCGGCGACCGGTTCGAACGACGAATCGTCACTCCGTCAACAGTCGACGGGGTAGGTCAGAGACGAACGAATCCACGCACCATCGTTCCGCGTGTCGTACACCATCACGACCCGGCCGCCATCGTCGAAATACTCGGTAAACCGGATTCGTGAGAGTCGGTCGTTCGTCGTCATTGTGGGGTTCGGGGTAGAGGTACGGGAGGTCGGTGAGATGGCGTTCAGTCTCTCTTCCAGGCATCGTGACACGCTTCGTCACAGAACGAGTGGAGGCGAACCGACCCGACGTCCGTCGTTTCCGTGACGACAGGGAACCAGTCCATGGTCTCGATGGGGTCGCCACACTGGGCACACACCGGTCGTTCGGTCGACGAGTCGACGCTGGTTCGAGTTTCTGGTTTTTCCACTTCGGAATCGTCGTTCATGACTCGACTGCAGACAGCGGTGTCGCTTCCACGACTCGATTGTCGGTGATAGTCACCGTACACCCACCCATGGTGAAGCTGACCTTCGATTCGGTTTTCCGTTCGGTCGTCGGACAGGGTCGAAACAGCCGGTCCAGAGCGTCGGGGTCGATTACGTCGTACAACGGGGTGTCGATATCGATGGGGTCGATTCCGGTGGCGTTCGCGACGGCGCGGAGAACTGCCTCGCTGACGCGTCCATCCTCGACCGACACGAAACCTGAGTCACTTCGTTTGCTCATACGTTCTATGCTAACCGTTGACGAGCAGTATCGACATAGTGATTACAGCTAGCTACGGAGCACCGTGAAGTGACCGGGGCTAGATGTCTAGTGGTTCGGGTTCGAGGAGGAGTTCGAACAGCTTCCGTTGGGCGGCACGGAGATGGTTCATGAAGGTCGGTTGGGCGATGTCGAGCGAGCGTGCGACCTCTTGGCCCGTGGTGTTGCGTGGCGACTCGAAGAATCCACTGAGATACGCGGTCTCCAGGACCTGTTGCTGGCGGTCTGTGAGTCGGTCCTTGAAGACAGCGCGACAGGTTTGTACCGTCTGTAGCGGGCGTTCGCGGTCACGCCGAGCGGCGAGTTCCAGCCCCGGATAGCGCAGTCGAAGCGCCTCTACGAACTCTCGAACGTCGATGGAGTGTGGCACGTTGACGACTGCACGAATCTCGGCTTCCGTAGCGATAATCGACGCCGGCACCGCGCCGCGTTCCCCGAGCGCGACCGGGAGCAGTTGCTCCGTAACGGAGAGGTCGAACAGCACCGAACCATCGTGTTCGGTGACGCGGCGACTGGCGACGACCCCCGCCACCTCGTCGAGATACGCCTCGACTTCGCCCGCGTCTGTCTCCTGAACCGTAACGAACAGGTGGTCTGTGTCGTCGTCCGAGACGATTCCCTCGTACACGAGCGTACACTCCATCGCGGTGGCCAGTCGCTGGAGAATGTCGCCCGAGTCACGCACGCACAGAACCAACTCGGAAATCCGGTCGGTCAAGAGGCCACGTTTCGTTTCGATGCCGTCGATGGCGTACGCGATGGTCTCGCCCAGTTCCTCGAACACCGCCCGTGAGAAGTCGTTGAACGCGTCGGGGCGGGTCGCGTAGACCGTCAAGACGCCGTACGAGTGGTCCCGATAGACGAGTGGTAAGCTGATGACCCCCTGGTAACCACGCTTGAGCGCCTCGGGTCGCCAACTGACACGGTCCCCGCCCGCAGAGACGTTGTCGATAGTCGTCAGTTCCCCGTCCAACGCTACGGTCACCGCCGGTTCCAGCGTCGCCCGGTCGTCACTCGTTCCGAGCGAGACGCTGTCAAGATAGCCGCGTTCCGTCCCCGCCCACGCCTCGGGGACGACCTGCGATTCCGTTTCGTCGAGGGTCCCGACCCACGCCATGGCGAATCGGTCGGTCGCCGCGAGACGCTCACAGACGTCCCTGAGGATGTCTGAACGCGAGTCGGCGAGGACGAGGAGGTGCTCGATGTCTCGAAGGAGTTCCGTGGTTTCGTGGAGTCGTTCGAGTCGTGCTTTCTGCCGTTCGAGTTCTTCTTCCCGCTCGCGGAGCGCGGACTCGCGGCTGACTCGGTCGAGTGCTGCTTGCGTCGTCGCAGCGAAGATACTCGCCAGTTCGACGGCGTCCGTTTCGAAGACCCCCGGTCGGTCGTCGACGGCGATGAGGACGCCGTGGTCACCGAGTGGCACGTACAGGCCGCTCCTGATGTCCGTCTCCCGGTTGTAAACGTACTCGGACTCACGCACGTCGTTGAAGACGTGCGTCTCTCCCGTGGCGAACACCTGCCAGGTGATACTTTTGCCCGCCGCGAACGGCGTCGGAGACCCCACGAGCGGCGGAACGTCGTCCGAATGTGCCACCGGCTGGAGCGTGTTCGTCTCCTCGTCGAAGAAGTAAACGACCACGCCGGGGAGGTCGAGGACCGACGCACCCGCATCGGCGACGATTTGCGCGACTTCCTCCCTCGAATCCGCGTCGAGCATCGCCTGTGTCTGGGTGTGCAGTGCCGTGAGCGCCTGTTCGTGACGCATTCGCTCGGAGACGTCCATCGAGACACCGATGACGCCCGTGACCGCATCTGTCGCATCGCGTACCGGCTGATACCAGGTTTCGAAATGTGAATCGTGAATCTCGTGGACAGCGCGGAACGTTTCACCTGCAAGCGCCCGTCGAACGTCCGCGAGGGCGTCGGGATAATCGGCCAACCAGTCGAATATCGAGTCGCCGATGGCTTCGCTGGGGGACGCATCGAGTGCCGACAGTCCTCGTCCTTCCGAGAGCGTGAACGTCCCCGCGTCGTCGATAGCGAACACGATGACCGGGACATTCTCGATAACAGTTCGAAGCCGTTCTTCGTTCTGTCGAAGTGCTCGCTGGCGCTCCTTGCGGTCGGTGATATCACGAACGATGCCGACGAATCGATTCGGGTCGGTGGAATCGCCGTATCCGATTCCCATCGCCTCGACCCAGCGTTCGGCCCCATCTTCGCGGTGAATCCGATACTCGATGTTCTGGTTCCAGCTTTCCTCCTCGATGAGAGAGACGTCATCGGGGTGGACCCGCTCGATGAACGCCTCGTAGGTTCCTTCGAACGTCCCCGGGTCGAGGCCGAATATCCGTTCGACCGTCTCGTCCCACAGCACCTCATCGGTGTCAGTATCCCACTCCCAGACGCCGGTTTCGGTTCCTTTCAACGCGACTTCGAGTCTGGTCTTCGTCTCTTCGAGTTCACGCTCGCGCTCGATTCGCTCGGAGATGTTGCGGACGACACCGACCGTTCCCTGGTCGCGGGAGTGCTCGTCCGAAGGGAGCGGTTGGAACCGAATCTCGACCGGTATCTCGTCTCCGGTGGCCGTGTACAGACTCGACGTGTACGTCTCCGCATCGGTTTCGCCAGCCAACACGCCCTCGCGCAACGTCGTCGATTCTTCGAGGCCACCCTCGTCGGATACCAGCGCGGGCGTCGCTCCGACGAGATCCTCGCGAGCGTAACCGGTCAACTCGACGAGCGCGTCGTTGACGGTCGTGAACTGGAACTGGTCGTCGGTCGTATAGATACCGTCGCCGACCGTCTGGACGATGGTCTCGTAGCGTTCGAGTTCCCGTTCGCGCCGTTTTTGCCCGGTGATGTCCGTGTACACGGCGTAGTACTGCTCACTCGATTCGCCGAGACGGGTCGGAATCGGTCGCAGGAGGAAATCGCGCACACCGTGTGCCGTCTTTCGTCTGACCTCGGTTTCGAGGTACTCGCCCGCTCGTGCCCGTCGGTTGATTTCGGCCGCTTCATCCGTGAACGGCGACGGGACGACCACGTCGTCGACCGGCCGTCCCACCACCTCCTCTGCCGTGAAGCCGAAGGTCTCCTCGAAGGCGGGGTTCACCCGCTCGATTATCGGGACGTCGCCGTCGGACTCGCAGTACGCTATCGCATCGCCTGCGTTCTCGAAAAGCGCTGCCACCCGGTCACGTTCGACCTGGAGACGGTGGTCGCGCTCGACACGCTCGGAGATGTCGCGAATGACGCCGACCGTCCCGTCGAACGACCCGTCGTCTGCGGTGAGGGCGGTGAACCGAACTTCGACGGGTACCGTCGTCCCGTCGGCTCGATCGATGGTGATGTCGTACTTCTCGACGTCTACCTCACCCGCCAGGAGACGGTCACGTTGGCTCATCGCTTCGTTCACCGTCGCTTCGTCCGCGATGAGCGAGCCGTGTGCTCCCACGAGTTCGTCCCGGGAGTAGCCCGTCAGCGCCGTCATCTCCTCGTTGACGGAGACGAACCGGAACTGTTCGTCCAGCGAGTAGATACCGTCGCCGACCGTCTGGACGATGGTCTCGTAGCGTTCGAGTTCCCGTTTCCGCGCCGGTTGGTGGAACTCGTCGACCGGTTCACGGGCCGTCTCGACGACGACCGCGAAGACGAGGTTGCTCTCGGGAATCTCGCTCAGTCGACAGTCACACGACCGATGGCCGTCGCCGTTCGTCGAAAGGGTCACGGAGACGCTCGCCTCGCCGTCTTCGAGCGCCGATAGTACCCCGGCGTCGAACCGGTCGGATTCGACGAACAGCTCGACGGCACGCTTCGTTTCGAGGTCCGTGTCACCGTATCCTGTCAGATCGGTCACTCTGTCGGTCCACCACGTCAGTGACTCACTGTGCTCGAACGCGAATGCGAATATCGTGTCGTCTAACGCCGAGAGTAGCTGTGGACACGACCGCGACTCCTCACGCAGCCACGACGCAACGGCGTCGAATCCACCGGCGTCCGGCGAAGTCCGTCTGTCGGGGAATGATCTCATACTGACACTTCCGTGGTGAACACAGAAGCTGACGGTTACAATGGGATGGACAATCATGAAGGCTTCTAACACGGCCGGACGATTCCGGAGATTACGGGCTCGATGCCCTGTCGTCCCCCGACGACGGACCGTCCGCCGACTCGCTGGCGCGACCGCCGAATCTCGTCCGCACCGAACGCTTTCTCCGTCAGTTCGGCTTCCGGTCGCGTCGGTTCGCAGGCCGTATCGACCGGAGCGTCACGCCGAGTGCGAACAGGGTCAACCCGAGGTCGCGGACGAGGACGTCCACGAACTGTCCGGTCTGGACCGCGCCGATGGCGAGGTTGAGGACGACGCCGGCGAGCGAGAGCGCCGTTATCCCCGCGACGAGGGGCGTGTAGAACCGCACGACCAGCGCAACGCCGAACGCTATCTCCACGACGCCGTTCACGACCATCGAGAGACCCAGCGGGTACGGCCAGAGCGCGGCGACGATGGGTGCGGTGTAGCGCGCCCAGACCATCGGTTCGAACAGTTTGTCGAGACCGGCGAAGAAGATGAGGATGCCAAGTCCGACCCGAAGGACGGCGTCGTCGGCCCGAGCGTACGGTTCGAGAACGCGAAGATACGCGTCGTACACGGCAGTCGTTCGACTCGTCGAGTCCATACTGTCGCTGTCGGTGCACAGTTCCAAGTCCGTTCGGTGGGGTCGGCAACGATGCTGTCGGGGTTTTATCCCCGCCGTGGACAGAGGTACCGACGAACATGATACCCGGTCTGACGCCCCGCGCGGGGCTCGACTCTGCAGTGACGTGGGGTCCCGACGGCAGATTCGACGCCGCGAGAGAGGACGCGACCGCCGCATTCGCCGCTGGGTGTGTTTCCTGATGGTCGAGTTCGCGCTCGACGAGGAGACGCGCCTCGTCCTCGACAGTTTCGAAACCTTCCTCGACCGCGAGGTCGTCCCAATCGAAGACGAACTGGGGGAGACGTACGCCAATCCGCGGAAACGCAGACGTACCGACGGCCGCCCCGTCGAGGAAGTCGTGGCGGCGGTTCGGGAGGTACGACGGCTGAGCGCCGATACCGGTTTCTACGCGATGAATCTCCCGCAGGAGGCTGGTGGCGAGGGCGTCTCGCTCGTGACGTGGTACGAGGCGAAAAAGGCCGCGGCGGCACACGAAAGCGAGTTGGCCGGGTGGGCGCTGGCGGGTCCCGAGGGACCGAAGCCGCTGTTGCTCAACGCGGACGCAGACCAGCACGAGGAGTACGTCGAACCGGTCGTGCGAGGGGAAAAATCCACCGCGTTCGCCCAGACCGAACCTGGCGTCGGGTCGGACTCGCCCAACATGACCACCACCGCCGAGAGAGACGGCGACCAGTGGGTCCTCGACGGGGCGAAACAGTGGATTACGAACGCACCGTTCTGTGACTTCGTCCAGGTGTTCGCGCGAACCGCGCCGATAGAAGAGACGGGGCGGTACGGCGGCATCACGTGTTTCATCGTCGAGTGCGACGAGTTCGAACTCGGGTCGATAAACAACGCCATCGGCGTCGGCGGGTGGCAGGCGGAGATTCGTCTCGATGGCGTACGCCTCCCCGACGACCGGGTACTCGGCGAGGTTGGCCACGCGTTCTACGACGCGATGGAGTTCCTGTCGCTCGGCCGTCTCGAACTCGGAGCCGAGGCCGTCGGCCACGCCCAGCGACTGCTGGACGATGGGTTCGCCTACGCGAACGACCGCGAGGCGTTCGGTCAATCGGTGACATCCTCCCCGCCGTAAACGGCTGTCTCTTACCCACAAGTGCTAACGCCGCAGCTGACGAACCGAGGCTGTAAGATGCGGCATGGTTCACATAGTTGGCGGCCTGATATAGATGATGACGGAGAGTTGTGTGACATGGAT